>JAHEIW010000412.1 GCA_024639185.1 Deltaproteobacteria bacterium
CGAAGGTTCCCTCAGGCTGATTGGAAACCAGCCGTGGAGTGTAAAGGCATAAGGGAGCTTGACTGCGAGAGAGACATTTCGAGCAGGTACGAAAGTAGGTCTTAGTGATCCGGCGGTCCCGCATGGAAGGGCCGTCGCTCAACGGATAAAAGGTACGCCGGGGATAACAGGCTTATCGCCCCCAAGAGTTCACATCGACGGGGCGGTTTGGCACCTCGATGTCGGCTCATCACATCCTGGGGCTGGAGCAGGTCCCAAGGGTTTGGCTGTTCGCCAATTAAAGTGGTACGTGAGCTGGGTTTAAAACGTCGTGAGACAGTTTGGTCCCTATCTTTCGTGGGCGCAGGATATTTGAGGGGAGCTGTCCCTAGTACGAGAGGACCGGGATGGACGAACCTATGGTGCTCCAGTTGTCGCGCCAGCGGCATTGCTGGGTAGCTATGTTCGGAAAGGATAACCGCTGAAAGCATCTAAGCGGGAAGCCCACCCCAAGATAAGATATCCCTTTCCCCTGGAAACAGGGGAAACTGAAGACCCCTCGAAGACGACGAGGTTGATAGGCCAGGTGTGTAAGTGTGGCAACACATTTAGCTTACTGGTACTAATCGGTCGTGCGGCTTGGCTACAAAATAATGCGCACAATCGCACTATTTCCGCGTCAATGCCTGGATCCAAATACGAAGCACTAAACACTAAACACCAAACACCAAACACGAATTACCATTTTTCGGTGGCAATAGCGAAGAGGCAACACCCGTTTCCATCCCGAACACGGAAGTTAAGCTCTTCAGCGCCGATGGTACTGCCCGGGCAGCTGGGTGGGAGAGTAGGACGCTGCCGAATTTTTCTTCAAAACCCGGAATCAGATATTGATTCCGGGTTTTCTGTTTTTGCATAACGATATTTTCTGTCCGCCCGGAAGGAACCTAAAAAATGATGTCCGGTCATGTCATTTTCTGATAGGCAATATGAATCATCGCGTGCCGGTGCCCCGATATTTGGAATTAGACCGACAAGATGGGCTGGTCCAAGGCCCAGGCGCCTATCATTCCAAATACCGGGGCACATCTACGAAATGGGTTAATCACTGGCATATCGCTATTCAGAAAATAACATGCCCGTTTTGACATAACCAATGCAATGGGGTACTGGTATTCCAGATACTATCAAAGGGCAGGCATTTCATATTTAAGAATGGATTGGAAGCGCATCTAAAAAGAAAGGAGACCCCTCGTGAAGGGCAAACCCGTTATTTACCCGGTGCATTTAACGGCTACCTACCAATTTGAGCAATCAGACGATTTGATCGATGTCGTCCAAAACCGCAGCGGCTATCTGTATTCACGCTGGGACAACCCTTCGGTGGTTAAAGTTGAACAGGAACTGGCGGCCATGGAAGGCTATGATAAGGCCCTGGGTTTTGGCTCGGGCATGGCGGCCATTACCACTGCGCTGGCGGCGCATGTCAAAGCCGGCAGCCGCGTTGTCGCCACCCGGCAACTGTATGGCGCCACGTTTGAATTTTTAAATGATGTCCTGCCGAAGCTAAATGTTGAAACGGTTTTTGCAGACTGCTGGGATATTGACCGGCTGTTGCAGGAGATCGAAGCGGGTGTTGATGTCCTTTACCTTGAATCGCCCACCAATCCGTTGCTGCGAATCATAGACGTTGCCCCGCTGGCCCGGGCGGCCCACAAAAAAGGGGCCATCGTGATGCTGGACGCCACCTTTGCCTCACCAGTGAATCAAAGATCGCTGGATCTGGGAGTCGACATTGTTATCCACAGCGCCACCAAATACATCGGCGGCCATCACGATATTACGGCGGGATTTCTGTGTTGTAACCGGATGCATTTTGACAACCTCTGGACTCATCGCAAAATTCTGGGCGGGGTGATGGACCCCATGAGCGCTTTTTTGGCTCAGCGCGGGCTAAAGACCCTGGCGTTGCGCGTTCGGCAGCAAAATAAAAGCACCCTGCAGATTGCTGAATTTTTGGAAGGACATTCGAAAATTAAAACCGTTTATTATCCGGGCTTAATATCCCATCCCGATCACGCCGTAGCGCAAAAACAGCTCCTGGGATTTGGCGGTATGCTCAGTTTTGAAATCGACGGCGATTTTGACCAAACCAAAGGCTTTATGGACCGGCTCGGCCGCATTAAGCTGGCCACCAGCCTGGGGGGTGTGACCAG
>JAHEIW010000413.1 GCA_024639185.1 Deltaproteobacteria bacterium
GACGATAAGGGCTACTGGAATCAAATCGAAGAATATATTCGAGCGCATTCCGAAGCTGAATTCAGCCATGGCATCTGCCCGGATTGTTCCCAAAAACTCTATCCGGAGTATCACCGCCAAAAACAATTAAACAAAGACAAATAAGCCCGCCATCCTGAAACCAATTGCCCTCCACCTAAATGCAGCTTATAATGCATTTTCTTGACAAACATTGCCATATCGATAGATAACCGACAACCACTGCTAAAAACTTTTAATCCAAATTGCAAACAATACATATGTTCGCCTGAAAGCAAAACTAGCGCATAGGTCATCATAACAAGCACGTTTCTTTAGGCGACAAGCTATGAGCTATCAGCTATGAGCTACGGGGCTTAAACGCCTACCGACGGCTGATAGGCCCATTTTTTGCTTTAGCGTTGAATACATCATTGGAGAGGTATTTATATGGCCCAATTACTATCAGACCGAAGAGACATTGACTTTGTTCTTTATGAACAATTACAGATTGAAGACATCTTAAAATCAGAAAAATACAATGACTTGAACCGCAAAATGTTTGACATGGTCATCTCAGAGGCTCGCAATCTGGGCATTAAAGAAATTTTGCCGACTTACAGCGAAGGCGACCGTGAAGGCGTCGAATTTAAAAACGGCCGGGTGGTAGTGCCCCAGTGCTTTCAGCGTCCGTACAAGCTTTTTGTTGAAGGCGAATGGATAGCCATGGCTGAAGACCCTGGAGTCGGCGGCCAGGGATTTCCCTGGATCATTCGCCAGGCGGCCTTTGAGTATATCATCGGCGCAAATTTTGCTATTGCTGGTTTCGGCAACCTCGGTCATGGCACGGCCAAAATGATCGAGCTTTTCGGAACGCCCCATCAAAAATCGTTATTTTTGGAAAAAGTCTACTCCGGTCAGTGGGGCGGCACCATGCTGCTTACCGAGCCCGGTGCCGGTTCGGATGTGGGCGCCTTGTCCACAACGGCAGTAAAGAACCCGGATGGCACCTATTCGATTACAGGCAACAAAATCTTTATCACCTGCGGCGAGCACGATCTGACCGAAAATATCATCCACCCGGTGCTGGCCCGTATTGAGGGCGCCCCTGAAGGAACCAAAGGCATTTCATTGTTTATCATACCCAAGATTTGGGTCAACGACGACGGCACCCTGGGCGAGCCTAATGATATCGTCTGCAGCGGTGTGGAAGAAAAAATGGGTATCCACGGCAGCCCGACCTGCAGCATGGCGCTGGGCGGAAAGGGTAAATGCCGCGGACTTTTGCTCGGCGAGGAAAACAAAGGCCTGGTCGTCATGTTCCATATGATGAATGAGGCCCGTCTGGATGTCGGCGCTCAGGGTTTTTTACACGCCTCAGCCGCATATTTATATGCGCTCAACTATGCCCGTGATCGTCTCCAGGGCAAAGATGTCGCCGGCGGCAAAGACCCGCAGGCACCCCAGGTGCCCATCATCCGGCACCCGGATGTCCGGCGCATGTTGCTGCAAATGAAAGCCTATGTGGACGGCATGCGCAGCTTTGTGTACTACGTCGCCTATTGTTTTGACAAAAAAAGAACCGCCAAAACCAGAGAAGAAAAAGAGCACTACAATGATTTTATCGAGTTGCTGACACCAATTATCAAGGCCTACTGCAGTGAACGCGGGCAGTTTGTCTGCGAACAGGCCATTCAGGTGTATGGCGGTTACGGCTACACCAAAGAATATCCGGTCGAACAGCTTTACCGCGATTGCAAAATCACCAGTATCTATGAAGGCACTAACGGAATCCAGGCAATGGATTTGCTGGGGCGCAAGCTGGGAATGAAAGAAGGGACGGTTTTTATCGATTTTCTCAATGAAATCAAAACCACCATCGACCAGGCGGCAGAAAATCCACGCCTGGCGGATCTTGCCGGCCGGGTTGAAAAAGCTTTAAATCGTCTCGGTGAAATCGCGCTGCATATCAGCAAAACGGCTTTTTCAAAAGACATGCGATTGGCGTTAGCATACGCCCATCCGTTCATGGAAGTGGTTGGAGATGTGGTCATGGCCTGGATGCTGCTCTGGCGGGCGACAGCGGCCGCGCCGCAACTGGAAAAGCTGGCCGGCAACACCGATGCGGCGGCAATTCAGGCGAAAGTCGCCAAGCATAAAGAAGCCGCTTTTTATGACGGTCAGTTGAAGGCCGC
>JAHEIW010000414.1 GCA_024639185.1 Deltaproteobacteria bacterium
ATCCCACCTGCTATCTACGGGCCTACAAAAAAAACCTTCACGATGGAGAATATGGGAACCCGCTATGTCATGATTGGCATTCGAACCTTTGCGGATCCTAATGACGCTGCCGATATGAAGGTCGCCCACGCCCTGCAGGATGCGGTCATAGTCGAGCAGGCCGACATCGGCAAGCAAGATCTGCCGAATTGGGACAAGCAGGGTGTCGAGACCTTGCGCAATGCGATCAACGTGCTGGCCGCCACCATATCGGACACCTCCACGTATTTTGGTGAGAAGGACAAGCTCGATCCCATCCACCACCTGCTGGGTACTGCTTTCGGATGGGGTGGGCTGCCCAAGGAGGCCGCTGTCTATGTCAATTTTTATCCGGAGAAGAACGACGGCAAGACTCCCTACACGCTCACTGTGAAGGACGTGCCGGTGGATGCGTTCTGGTCAGTGATCGTTTACGACAGTGAGGGCTGGATCGTAAAGAATGCTCAGGACATCTATTCCTACAACGGCGTAACAGCCAAGAAGGCCAAAGACGGCAGCGTTACGATTCACTTCGGAGGTGACCCCAAGGCGGACAACTACCTGCCGATCATGGAGGGCTGGAATTACATCGTGAGGTTGTATAAGCCGAAGAAGGAGATCCTGGATGGAACCTGGACATTCCCGAAACCGCAAGCCGTTGAGTAGAGTTTGCATGCGCTTAACACTTATAAGGCCACTGTTTGTCAAGAGCAAAAAGATCCCTGAGAGGATGGACTCAATAACTAACAAAATTGCACAAATATTAAAAAGTCTCGACTCTCCCAAGGTTTCATTAAGCATGCAAACATTGGAGGAGAAATTATTGATGTTTTCAAACGATATCAGGCTTAAGGACGATGTAACTGTTATCGAAGCTCGCTACTTCGGCTAACCGGATAGGGTGAAAAGTGGACTGATGTCCGCATGTGATACAACTTGAAGACAAAACTTTCACACAAATAAACGACGAGGTCGATATGAGGTATCGAAAGCCTTGCAGTACTCTGAGACGAACGAAGTTTTTTGTCAGCCTGGCAGCTGCGGTTCTATCATTAGCGGTATTGGCACCATTAGTATCAGCAGAAGAGAGGCCTGACGAAGGCAGGGAATGGGAATTTCGGGTGGCACCCTATTTTTGGTTTGTCTCTATGGACGGCAATGTCACGGTGAAGGGTCAGAAATCAGATGTCGATACGGATTTTAGCGATATCTGGGATGAATTAAATATCGCCGGGATGGTTACATTTGATGCGCGCAAAGGAAACTGGGGCTTCCTCGGTGATGTTATTTACGCCGATCTCGGCAAGAGTAAATCGGTAGGTGGTATCGATATTGATCCAACGGTAAAGCTGGCATGGGTATCGGCAGGAGGTTTCTACCGGTTGGGCACCTGGAAACTGTCGGATGCAGCAGGAAAAGATCTTCCGGCTGTGACAGTTGATGGTTTATTTGGCGCCCGCTACACTCATATTGACGTTAATCTGGACATCAAAGGTTTTCCAAACCGTTCCGGCAACAAAAACTGGTTGGACCCGCTGGTAGGGGCCCGAGCTTTCTTCGATCTATCTGAGCACTGGACGCTTTCACTGCATGGCAATGTTGGCGGATTCGGCGTTGGATCAGACTTCACCTGGGAGACGCTTGGTGGGATCGGCTATCATTTCCGCTTCTTCAGTAAAGAAAATAACGCTCGGGCTGTTGGGGGCTATAGGGCAGTACATCAGGATTATACGGACGGCAGCGGAAACGACAAATTCGAGTGGGATGTCACGCTGCATGGGCCAATCCTGGGACTGGTTATTGAGTTTTAAATTATTTTTTAGGCTTTTACCTTGGTAGACGCTATCTCAACTAGAATAAAATTAGAGATGTCGGCTATACAGATAAACTACCATACCGCCAAGTATCCGCATAAAATCGGGGTTCTCAAAATTGTAAACGTATCTAAAGTTGAATACTCTCCGTTTTTTTGGGGATTAATCTTAGTAAAAGAAGGAGGGAACGAACTATGAAACGAACCTTTCTCACGATCATCGTATTTTTTGTCAGCGTCGTACTTGTTGCCTGCGCCAGTACTCCGGCAAGGAACCCGGTACCAGCGGAACTGACCTCACAGGTAGGGATTGAAGGGATTCCTGATGCCCGCTTCTGGGGAGATGAATGGCCTAAATTC
>JAHEIW010000147.1:0-1529 GCA_024639185.1 Deltaproteobacteria bacterium
ACGGCATTGAAAAACTCGATCAGCGGATAATTGCCGAAAAACATCATCGGCATGATGCACACGCCGGCGCTGGAGCCCACCTGGAGATATTGGGAGGCCGTGGCACTTATCGGGCCTTTACCACTATAGGTGTAACGATCATATTCGCCGATCTTCAATTCAGGGTAGGGCGCCCATTGTCCGGGGCCGGCGTCGATGCGAGCCATGGGTGCCGCTGTGTGACGACCGGGGGTGGGATCACACACGAAACCGGTGCCGCGGCTGGGCAAATACAGGGCATTATGCAAACCGGGTTCCTGGCCGCCGACGTGCATGGCAAATTGAGCAGCACCGCCGCCGATCTTCTCTGCCGCCACTTTAACGCCGTCGGCTAATACATCACCGAATCCTTCCCGGGCGATCATTTTGGCCGTCAGCGCGATCATGGCCTCGGCATTGCCCCAGGTCAGCGATATGCCGTCGGTATCGTTGGTGGTAATGATGCCATTTTCAAAGCATTCCATGGCAAAGGCCAGTACAGTGCCGGCAGAAATGGTGTCCAAACCGCTACGGTTGCACATATCGTTTAGTTTAATAATGGATTCAAAGTCGTCACACATGCACATGGTGCCAAAGGCGCCGATGGTTTCATACTCGGGCTTATGGGTTTCACCCACCGGATATTTCCCGCTGTCCACGTTGAAAATACCCCCGCAGGCAATCGGGCAGTTGGCACAACCGTATTTACGGCTCTGATACGTCATAATCGTATCGACATCAGCGATTTTTTCCAGGTTTGGAAATGACTGTTCACCGGTATGTTGCCAGTTTTTGACCGGGGTGACACCCGAGGCCACGCCACCCCCCGTTATCCCGCAGGTGCCATGATCCATTAGGGTCTGCGCAAACCCACCCATTTCTCGCATCTCTTTGATAAAAGCCTTGCGCAACCGAACCAGCCGATCATTATCGGCAATGCGGGCCTTGGCGCTACCGCGCACAGCGACGGCCTTGAGCTTCTTGGCCCCCATGACTGCGCCCACCCCCGATCGAGCGGCCACACGCCCGGCGTCATTGACGATACCACTAATCAATGACCGCTTTTCAGAAGCCGGTCCGATGGAGGCAATCCGGATCTTTTTATCACCGGCTTCCGTTTGGATGGAGTGCTCGGTGTCGACCGTATCCTGACCCCAGAGGTGGGTGGCATCTTTGATCTCGATGCGATCATCAACGACCGCAATATATTTAGGTGCTGCCGCCACGCCGCTGACAAAAATGGCATCCCAGCCGGCGGCCTTTAGTTCGGCCCCGAAATACCCGCCGGAATTGGCATCACCCCAGCCGCCGGTCAATGGCGATTTGCAGACGGCCATGTAACGACCGCCGGTGGGCACCTTGGTGCCGGTCAACGGTCCGGTCGTAAAACCCAGGCAGCTTTCCGGGCCCATCGGATCGACGCCTTTTTTTTGTCGCTCAAAAAGGATGCGGGCGCCAAGCCCCTGTCCGCCGATAAAATCACGGGCCATTTGCTCATCCAGCGCTTCAAT
>JAHEIW010000147.1:1629-7994 GCA_024639185.1 Deltaproteobacteria bacterium
TTTCATTCGTGCCATACCCGACATGCAGACAAGTTTAGGCAGGATTCAGATATGAAGCGTTGCTGCAGAGGAGGGGGTAAAATGCTGAAGGGAAGATACTGTGCCTGCCCATCAGCGTAAATTCACTTTAAAGGTGACGGCGCGATTAAAAGAGCGATCCTGCAAATTTGTTTCACGGCGTAATGGCTGTGTATCGCCGACACCGCTGGCATCTAAATTGTCATGCTTTAGCCCCGATGACCGTAAAAGGGCCAGAACGGTTTCAGCGCGCCGCTGACTGACCTGCATATTGAATTCTTCGGTCCCGCTGCTATCCGAATGACCGGTGATTTTAACCTGGTAGCCTTTGTTGATTGTTTGCGCCAAGGCGTCCAGTTCCTGTAATTGCTTGATCAATGTATCCATTACACCTTGCTGGCCCGGTACAGGGTTTTCGCTTCCGGCCAGAAAAAACAAAACCTGCTGGTCAATATCTCGCTTGATCTCTTTTAAACGCGCGATGTCTGTATTGATGAGCTGATCGTATTGAAATTTTGATATGGCGTTTATGGCTTTGACCTTTTGCTGTGCCTCCAGCAACCATTGTTGGCTGGCAGCGCCACGGGCCCGCAGGGTGTCGCCCTTTAATTCAAGGGTCACTGTTTGCGGTGGCTGCAGTTGACCATCAATGTTCAGCAATTCCGAATCATCATATTCTTTTATCCAGGGCAGGCTAATAACCCGGTTGCGGCTGGTTTCGATCCAGTGATGCAGCGCCGCCCCCCTGGCATGCAGGGCTCCATTTTTGAACTCCAGGCGAACGGATCCGGGCGGGTTGAGGGCTGCTCGCAAGCGTTGATGGGCATATTCCGGCAACAGGGAGTAATAGGGCTCCCAATGGAATTTAATCTGGTCTTGCTTCAGGCCGGAGGTCTTTAAGGTGGTTGTTGGATCCGGTGCCAGCGGATCTTTCAGCCCAAAGATATGGCGGATACCATCCTTTTTTTCGACGTTAGTGATCACCACACCCGGTTGATTGCGCAGCCCGCTGACATATTGCGACCAGCGACGATGACTCAAGTAACTGCTTAAAGACCATCCGCCGAGCAACAATACAATAAGGGCAGCAGCCCCCCACATCAGATAGGCGGGTTTTTGCTTTTCTTTTTTAAACTGAGCCGCCAGACAGTCCTCAAGGATGTAGTGCGTGCTTTCAAATGCTGCTGCGTCCCCTTCAAAGGAAACCATGGCATCACGGTGTTTGAAATGAATTTCCTCCAGGGTATCTTTCAAAATGTTCTGCAGGTCCAGCGGCGGATTTCCGCGAATAACTGCCGCTAAAAACGCATGCGGCCCTTGTTCGATCCAAACGCTGCGCTCGCCCACGCGCAGCGTTTCAAGCGTCTCATCGGCTGTGCCGCCAAATGAATCCTGGACGAAATCCTTGATGGCGGTCAGCATGCTGGAGACCAGGTCCGGGTCATCGGCACTTACCGTCTTGGTGACGACATGTTGCATCACCAGCCCGGATTCGCGATGGATAAGAAACACCTGCTCGACCTGATAAATGAGCGTATGCAGCAGCACGACCTCGGCGAATGATTTCTGGGTCCTGAGCGCCTCGAGGCGCCATTTCAAGCCCTTGACGGAGATACTGTGCTCAAGAATCTGGTTGAAACTCTGGATCATCCCCTGGATGGCGGAGGCAATTGCCCTGCGAATCGCAGGGCCCATAATTGGAAAAAGCGCATCAACCAGTGCTTTGCGGTCTCTTTTAATAGACGATTTAATCGTTTTTTCGGTGATAGGCTCAAGCGCCATTTCGATCTTCTGATCGCGCTGGGAACGCAAGGATATGGCCTCCGGCAAAACGCGGCTGACGTCTCGGGCATGCAAATCGGGGCTGTCCAGGCGTCTTTGCAATTCATCCAGTTGCGCCTGAATAGGCCCTATCAGCAGTTCGCGCAATTCATTTAAGGCATCCTGCGGCTGTTGAGCGTCGGGCGACTCCGATTTTTTGCTTTGTTCGTCGGTCGGATCACTCATCTTTTTGATCATCTGTTGTGAGGTCGAATTTTTCGGCCAATTCATTGGATGTGCGCACGGCTAGTTCCATCAGCAGTTCAGACAAGGTTGTGCGGGCCACTTTACCTTCATTGAGCTCATTGTATGCCCTTTTGAGTGCCTGGGCTGCTTCGGTTTGTTTATCAGCGATATCATGGGCCAATTCCTTGGAGGCATCAAGTACCTGCTCCCGCAATGCACGCGTATCCTTACTCTGTTTATCTTCCAGTTGCTCGATATTTTTAGACAACAATCGCGTTGATTCTTTAAACTCTTTGGATATTTTCTTTGTTGCTGCATCGCGCACGGATTGTTCATTTTTAAGCCGATCGCTGAGCGCTTCGATCTCTTTTTTAACAAATGCTTCAATTGAATCCAAACGCTGACGGGTGGCATCGCGCAATTCCGCCAGATTTTTATGGACGCCATCTTCCAGATGCGCAAAGCGTTTGTCGTAATCCTGCATTTGATTGCCAAATATAATCTCTCTGATTTTAGCAACGCTCTGGGCACCGGTTGCTTCCTGACCGGTTTCCTGAGGCCGGCTGCCCGGCGAGGATTGAATTGAAGATTTATTCTTCGGAGATGATGGATTGGCTTTTTTCCTGGCCTTTGTCACCGGTATGCTCCTTTCATTTAGGATCAGAAGTGATCTAAAAAAACCGGCCTTTGCCTCTGGTCGGGCGGTTTCATATTTTAAGAATCGCTTCCAATGAATTGACCATTGTGTTGTCCCGTTGTATGGTTTTGCTTTCTGATTCACTTTTAAGACAAAGATAACATTTTTTCAAGGAAATTTAACCTGTTGAGAAGTTAATCATTATTTGCTATTGACGTAGGACATCATCATGTCGATCGCCTGACAGGCGGGTGCAGCGTGTTTGCTTGCGGGTTATCGCAAAAGCACAGATCAACGAACAACAAATTCACGATCACGTTTCCGGTGGTTATATGGCTTCTGTAAAGAAAAAAATTTGCCTGATCGGCTCATTTGCAGTGGGTAAAACCAGCCTCATCCAACGCTATGTTTACGATCGTTTTGATGAAAAGTATTTAAGCACCATCGGTGTTAAAATCAGCCAAAAAGCACTGCCACCGATTACAGATTCGAACGACGGCCAGATGATCCAGCACACGTTTCTCATCTGGGACATTGCCGGGCTGGAAAAATTTGACAGTGTGGTGGCGAACTACTTCCGCGGCGCGGCTGGCGCCCTGATCGTTGCCGATTTAACCCGGCAGGAAACCATCGAGCACCTGAACCCATTATACGATCGGTTTACGTCCGCCAGCCCGGACGCGGCCGTGATCGTTCTCGGGAATAAACTGGATATTTTCAAGGAAGATAAACAAACGCAAGCGGCGCTGAAAGCCAGAGCAGCTGATTTTAACTCCGAATTGGTGTTAACCAGCGCTAAGACCGGTGAAGGGGTAGAGCAGGCGTTTTTAAAACTGTCGCAGAAAATAGGGTGCCGCAGTGAGTGATGCCTTAGAGCAATTGTTGATCTATAAGAATCTGGGAACCGTTCTTTTTGACGAACAGTTGCATATCGTTGAAGCCGATAAACGGGCACAGGAATTATTTGTGTCGATTGGGCAACGACTGCACAAAGGTCAGTTGCTGGATTTTTTCCCTGAATTGATCGGCAGTGAAGAATATTTAAAACAAATTGTCAGGCAGAAAGAAAACGATTTTCGTTTGGATTTTGTCAATCGTGCCATTGACGATGAGCGTGCCGCTTTTTTTAATCTGCTTGTACTGCCCGCCCAGCAAAAGAATCATGGTCTTCTGGTGCTCGAAAACGTTACCGATCAGGCGCTTGCTGTGCAGGAATCGAATCAACAGCGATATGAACTTATTCTCTACAAACGGGATCCTGAATTTCGCAAACAGTTTTTGAGCGAAAGCATTCTCGGCAAATCCGAAGCCATTGAACGTATCCGCGAAACCATTCAAAAGCTCAGCAAATTTCCATCGGCCACCGTATTGCTGATGGGAGAAACCGGTTCTGGCAAAAATCTGGCGGCCCGTGTTTTGCACTATAGCTCGATGTCGGCTGATGCGCCTATTGTAGAAATTAATTGTGCCGCTCTGCCGGAGCATCTTATCGAATCAGAGCTGTTTGGCTATGAAAAAGGGGCCTTCACCCATGCAGTGACATCCAAGCGCGGCTTATTGGAAGAAGCCCGCGGCGGAACGCTGTTTTTGGATGAAATCGGTGAAATGCCCCTGAATATGCAGGCCAAGTTGCTGCATGCGCTTGAAACCAAGCAATTCCGTCGACTGGGTAGCACAAAACCCATTGAAACCGACCTGCGCATCATTGCTGCCACCAATCGCCATTTGCAAAATGAGGTCGAAGCCAAACGCTTTCGGGAAGATCTTTATTATCGCCTCAATGTCGTCTCCATCACCATGCCGCCGCTGCGCGAATTGGGCACCGATATCATGATCATTTCCGAATACCTGTTAAAATTGTTTAATGTGGAGTTCAAAAAAAACGTCAAAGGGTTTACCGATGAAGCGCGTCAGCTCATACTCAGCTATGCCTGGCCGGGAAATGTCAGGGAGTTGAGCAATTGCCTGGAAAGGGCCATGATTTTTGCAGATCATGAACGGCTGGATGCGGCTGAACTGGTTATTTCCGGAACACAAGCCCAACAGGGTAAACCATCAGCGCAACAATGGGTGGTCCCGCCCGGTGGCATCGTATTGGAAGAGGTGGAACGACAGCTGATTATGTCGGCCTTGGAGCAATCCGGCAACAATAAAAGTAAAGCCGCGCGCCTGTTGGGCTTAACGCGTGACACCCTGCGGTACCGCCTGGATAAATATCAGCTCTCATAATGGTGTTGCGGCATATACCCCATCAAATTCGGCAATATCCCCCGGTCCGATCATTGGTTTGAGTCATCTTATGGCATCCCCCAATTAAATCTATTTAAATTCAAATACTTATAAGTTGAAACAAATGCAAATCAAAATGGCACGATACTTGTTTATCGATATATTCACGTGGAGCTGCTATGAAACTGATTTGCCCAAAATGCGGAAAGAGCCAGGACGTGAACAAAGATGAGATGATGGGGCGCTACATTGTCTGCCGATATTGCCGCTATGCGTTTATGTGGGAAAAGAACCTGAAGCAGCAGAATCAGAATACGGACAAGCCGTATCCGGTCTAGCCTTCAATGAATTGCTTGAATTTGTTTAGACCCTCTTCGATTTCAGATGTATCAATTCCCGAGTAAGCCAGACGGATATAGGCGTTTGTCTCATCTTCTAGCGGGCGACCGAAATGCAAGCGCGAGCAAAATGATACACCCGTCGCGTTCAAAACACCTCTTCTGAATTCTTCATAATCACTGAATCCTTTACGCTGCATGGCGGCGGTTACGTTGGGAAACAGGTAAAATGTGGCATTTGGCCGAAAGCAGTGAACGCCTCCAATCGAATTTAATATGTCCACCGCCGTATCCCGTCTTTCTTTCAGGGTGTCGAGAATCCGCTGCACTTCGGATTGATCACCGCTGAGCCCCTCGATCGCGCCGTATTGAATAAAATGGTTCGGGCAAGATTCGTCATTGACATTTAATTTGGCAATCACATCGATAATTTCCCGGGGCCCGATGGAAGCGCCTAAGCGCCATCCGGTCATGGCAAATTTTTTGGAGAAGGTGTACAGAATGATGCTGCGCTCGGCCATATCCGGAAGTGATGCAAAAGAGGTGCTTTTGCCGGCATAGCGAATGTCAAAATAGGCCTCGTCGCACAACACGAAAAGATTATGCTTGCGCACCAGGGCGGCCAATTGCTCCAACTCCGCCATCGAACATTCGGCACCGGTAGGGTTTTGCAGGTCATTGAGAATCAGCAGTTTGGTTTTGGGTGTAATTTTTTGGGCCAGCCGGTCAATGTCAATTACAAAGTTATCCTGGCCTTCGAGGTAGCTGTAGGGAACCGCAATGCCGCCGTTGAACTCGATCTGGGATTCATAAATCGGATATCCGGGATTGGGGTAGAGCACCTCGTCGCCCGGATTCATCAATGCCAGGATAAACTTGCCAATCGTGGGCTTGCCGCCGGGCTGGATGGCGACATTTTCCATTGCATACGGAACCCCGCGTGAAGCGCTCACATCAGCCGCCAGAATTTCGCGCAACGGCGGTATGCCGGCATTGGGGCAATAGCCGGTCTTACCGTCCTTCATGGCCTTGATGGCGGCTTCCATCACATTGGCGGGTGTTTGGATGTTCATATCGCCCAGATGAAAGGGATAGACCTTGTTGCCTTTGGCTGCAAATGCAGCCGCCTCGGCCGA
>JAHEIW010000415.1 GCA_024639185.1 Deltaproteobacteria bacterium
AGATCGATAACATAGAGATGATTCTTGCCCATCTTTTGAAGGCGACACAAATCATCATCGCAGACCGTATGCCCCTTGTGAAAAGCGGCACCTTTAAATTCGCCCGGACGAATTTCGGTCAAATCGTGAGCCAGCTTGGTTCCTACCGCATCATCCAATTTAATTTTTTTCAACATGGTTGAATTTTCCTGGTTTGAGTCACATTAACCGTCCCTAATCCGTGATTGCGCGGGCGAAAGTAAATCCCGCCCCTACGCTTGATGCTTATTGACAAAGGTAGGGGCGGGGACTTCGGCGAGCTCTGTCGAGTCGTTGATCCCCGCGCGTAATCGTTTCAGAGTGTTTGTTTTGTTTCGATTGATTTTCGTTTTTGCCGGGAATCCAATTCATATCCGGCCAGGTGATCTCACGGGCGTCTGTAAAATAACAATGCTGCGCACAGGGTTTGCAAAGCACCCGGCCGTTTTCAACTACCTCGCGTTGATCACGCACCACCTGACCGCAGCGGCTGCAAGAGGCTTTGAAGCGCGTGGGCCCGGGCAGGTCACAGTCATCTACTTTCACCTTGACCTGCTGGACGTGAAAAAGCACGCTATCCGGCATACGCTTGTAGGCTGCCAGCTGTTGCGGGTATTTGTCGGCAATCTCAGGTGCATAGGCAGCGGCCAAATCGCGGGCCTCTTCGGTGGAGAGCACCCGGAAGGCCTTACCGGTTTCCAGATGAACAAAGGTGGCCGCCATGATGCCGTAGTCCATAAATTTCAGTGAACGCCGCCCCAATTTGACGCCGGTCACATGCGCCACCGCATCGGCGGTGCAGCGGTCCATTTCCACGTAGATGATCAGTTTTTTAATCTGGTCGCGGCGTCTGGGTTCATTTAGTTCAATCAAGCGGCAGCCCAGCATGGCCATACGCACACCCACCACCTGCCCCGCGCAAAGGTGCCCGTGGGCATCGGCGGAGCTTTTTAGTAGCTCTTGAAAAGACTCCATTTCGGTGTTGTCCTTTCGGTGCGGTGTTTAATTTTACCGATAGACTTAATAATCCTTAAGGTTTCACCATTAAGGCTACTGGTCACTGGTTGCTTGCTGCTGGCTATCGGCCAGCTGCAAGAAGCGAGAAGCCAGAGGCCAAGAGTGCTGTATTCCGAACCTCTGAACCTTGAACCCAGAACCTTTGAACCTCTGAACCCACGCGGTGGTATATGTTAAAATTAACATAACAGACGGTAAAAAAAATGCAGAATTCACAGAGCACCAGGATATATTCTAATGCTCATTTTAAGTTCAATTGGCAGCCCCATACGCAACAATTTGATTCATAGGCGATCAGGTGCCTTCCATGACTTCGTTGACCCAGCCCATGGCCGCGATCATGTTCGAAAAACCGATGGTGGTCAATGATAATAGCACCACATGGGCGATTTCTTCCTGGCTGGCACCGGATTCCAACGCCTTGCGGGTCTGCGACATCACCGCCCCGCGAGAATTGGCGCCGATGGCGATCCCCAGATTGGCAAGGTCCTGGTATTTTTTCTCCAGCGGCCCGGATTCCCGGCAGGTCTTGCCCAATTTCTGAAAATCTTTAAATACCTCCGGAAATTTCGACTGAAATTTTTCGTAAATTCTGGGAAGATACATGATCGCTCCTTTTCTCATTACTTTTTATGCAAGATTTAGGTGATAACGAAATTCTCAATACACCCGGAGCGAATTTATTTCAATGTGTTTTTGCAATCAAGCTGTTCGGAGTTCAATGTTCAACAAACGACCTGATAATTTTCCTGCAAAAATGTTTGGGTGGCTTTTGCCAGATTCGGGTAAAATGGGTTTTCAGCGTTTTCGACTATGCTGGTCGCAAATTTCGGCACCCAGGCCATGAGGTGGTCTTTGAGAAAAGATTTCTGTTTCTGAATGAATCCCATGGCTGTTTCTGTGTCTGAGTCGGCGAAGGCTTCTATTTCTTTGAAAATCAAATAGTACATGAATTCAAGCTCAGCAGAGATGTGATCGGGGGCATCTTTAAAGTTCTTGGCTGTGTCCAATCCTGCTTCCCTGTATCTGCTTTTGACGTCAAGTGTCGAGTCGCCCATCATTTGCCTTTCACGGTCTAAATATACCGATCCATAGGGCGCCGCCAATAGATTATAAGGCCCCACAAACAGTTTTGCATAATCGAC
>JAHEIW010000416.1 GCA_024639185.1 Deltaproteobacteria bacterium
GTATACTTTTTCATTGCGTCTTACCTCCGCGTTCACATTGAAAGCGTGCAATTGGTGTTTGATTAAAACGCGCAAATTCCATTACCGATTCGATTTCGATCTGGGGTTTGCCCTGGGCCAGCCCGGCCTGGATGTTGAATTCAAAATGATCCTCGCCGGGTTTTTCGCCCTTCTGCAAGGTCTTCAAATCGGGCAAACCGTGCTCCCGAAAATCCTTTTTAAAATCCGCCATGATGCGCTCGGCTTCATCCAGGTCCGAGTAGGGCAATACGGTGGCATATTCATTGATGGTCTGACGGGAGGAAAAACCCCCAACCGCCCCAAAGTGTTTATTGATATAAGAACCTAAAGCCCGGATGATCTCCTGGGCGGCATCATGTCCCATATGCTCGATGATGGTGTCCAGATCATCGACGGCAAAAGCCGCCACGGCATACATGGCATCCGGGTGCCGCTTGCTCAAGTCGGTTTGATAGCGCACTTTGAAATGGCGCTTGGAGTAAAGACCGGTAATATCTTCCTGCAGACTTTCAAGACTGGTCAGGATTTCTTCGCGGAACGGGTGCTCAAACTCTTCGAATTCATCCGGCGGTCCCTGAAAGACAATTTTTTTGCCGTATAGCGCCAGGATGCGGTTTGAAATAAAATAGACATCCGGAATTTCATGGCTGATCAAAAGAGCCGTAAACCCAAAACGACTTTGATATTCGGCCACCATGCCCAGAATCGCATTTTTGCGGATGGGGTCCTGCCCGGTGGTGGGCTCATCAAAAAGCACCAGCGACGGATCGGTGACCAGCGCCCGGGCCAGGGCGGCGCGCTTCTGCATGCCGCCGGACAGCTCCGACGGGTATTTATCAAAGACCTCGGTCAGCTCGGTCTGCTCGATGGCCGCCATGGCCTTTTCGGCAATTTCTTTTTTGCCCAGCTTGGTGGTCTGGCGCAGCGGCAGAGATACGTTTTCAACGATGGTCATCGAATCAAAAAGGGCGTTGTTTTGAAACATGTAACTGATCTGACCGATGTAAGCGTTCCATTCTTTTTTAGTCATTTCATCGATGGGCTTGCCTTTGTACAGAATTTTGCCCTCATCGGGTTTGAGCAACCCGATAATGTGCTTGAGGGTCACGCTTTTACCCGTACCGCTCAATCCGATTAAGGTGGTCACCTCACCCTCATAGATTTGAAAATCGACCTTATCCAGAATGGTGCGCACATCAAAGCGTTTGGTGACGCCTTTAAATTCGATAATGGGTTGTTTTTCCATAGCAGGCCTTTATAATATGAATGTCGTTACAACATAATCGGAAATCAATATCATCACACAGGAGAACACCACCGCCGAGGTGGTCGACATGCTCACACTGCGCGCACCGTAACTGTCGGTGCGCATATGAGTGAAAAAACCCTGAAAACAGCAGATGGTGACCACCAGCAGGCCAAAGACCAGAGACTTAACCAGCCCACCGGTGATGTCCGACAACTCGGTGGCGGAAACCACCCGGTAAAAATAGGCCCCGGAATTCACTCCCAGCAGCAGACAGCCGCTGACCCAGCCGCCCAGAATTCCGATCAGATCAAAAAAGGTGGTCAGGATCGGAAAACTGATGATCGCCGCCGCGACCCTGGGGCTGATCAAAAATCCCACCGGATCGATGCGCATGGTCGACAGGGCATCGATCTGCTCGGATATGCGCTGGATGCCGATCTCAGCCGTCATGGCCGAACCGGCCCGGGCGGTGATCATGATCGCCGTTAAAACCGGCCCCATCTCTCTGATCAAAGACAGCGCCACCGCCGTGCCCAGCACCCCCACCGAGCCAAATTTAACCAGCACATGGTATAGCTGCAGCCCCAAAACCATGCCGGTAAAAAAACCCACCAGCATGACGATCTGGGCGGATTTGGCACCGATAAAATAAATCTGCTGAACGATAGCGGAAAACTGCTTGGGATGAAAAATCTGGATAAAAGCGCGTAAAAAAAAGATCGCCAGGGCCCCCAGATTACCGTTGATCTGGATGGCGCGGGCGCCAAAGGGATGAAAAAGCCATGTGAGCGGATTTCCGGGTTTTGGTAAAGCAACCTCATCGGATGGATTTTGGGCGCTTGAATCTTCTGCAGCCATATGAATGCTTCCCCCCCTCTTTAACCGGAAGATATGTTTGGATAGCAAAA
>JAHEIW010000148.1 GCA_024639185.1 Deltaproteobacteria bacterium
CAAACAGTTCTGCCTGCTCAGCTCTCAGTCCTCAGCTCAGAATCCGTTGACTTTTAACGCTGAACCCGGTTGCCGGTATATGCAGATACCATCCCGCATTTTTTTATTTATCGGTGCATGCATTCTTTATTGACATATGCCACCATGTGGTATATTTCGACTTGTAATAGAACATCCTCATATTCTTCCGAATGCGCGATTTTCAATCCTGTTTTCCGTCTCCTTACGAATCCCTGTGGAGGTGACTTCGCAATACCCGGACAACCAACGAGGATGACGTACACAAAGGAGGGAGAAATGGCGATTGGCGTGCTCATCAAACACGTGGCAAAGAAAGGGGTTTCGGCAAAGGTCCTGTTGCCTCACATCATCGAACTCAGAGCGCTGGCCGTCAGGCAGCCAGGGTATATTTCAGGTGAAACCTTTTTCCACATGGAGCGACCCGAGGAGTGTCTGGTCATCAGCCGGTGGACGGCCCTGGAGCACTGGGTGCAGTGGACGAAGAACCCGGGCCGCATCGAGCTGCACCAGAATATCAACGGGCACCTTGAAAGCAGAACAACGCACGAAATCTACGGTATTGGCCTCTGGTAAGTCGGCTGGTTAACGGCGTGCGATAACAACCGCATCCTTTCGTTGATATTTCCACCATCGCAGCGGCCACAAACACCCGATTATTATTGACTAAATCCCACCGATTTAGGTATAGATAAGTTCATCCTATTTCTGATTCTTCCGATCCAACTAACCCGACGCGATCCATCGATTACAGAATTGAATCCTCTTTCTCACCTGACTTTCAGGCGCTTTGGACAGTCAACTTCATGAGTGCCTCGATTTGACGCCTTAAAAATGGAGCCGCTTTATGGCAGAAAAACGCGTCAGCCCAAAAATGAAACCAAAATATTCGCCGCATACATCGCGATTGAAAAAAGTGGATCAATACATACGCGAGTTGTTTAAAGATGAGCTGCCGGCCGGCATTAAATATCACAATGCCGAGCATACACTGCACCCGACCCGGGGTGTGGTTGCCGTTGCCAACCGCATTGCCCTGGCCGAAAAGATCTCCGGTCACGATAGAGAGCTGTTGATTGCCGCCGCTTATTTTCATGACACGGGCTACATCAGAGAATATGATAAGAATGAACCGATTGCGGCACGCATGGCCGGCAGAATCCTTAAATTGATCGACTATAAACCGGCTGAAATTAAGAAGATCCAAAAAATGATTCTGGCCACTGACCTGGCGCGCAAACCGCAAACCCCGGTTGAAAAAATCCTGTGCGATGCCGATCTGGATCATCTGGGCCGGGACGATTTTTTCCAGAAGGATGGAAAATTAAGGAAAGGACGCAGTGCCAGAGGCATAGATGTCAGCGATGAAGCCAAATGGTACACAGGCACCCTTAATCTTATTACGAAGCACAAATATTATACGAAATCTCAGATATTACTCAGAGAGGAAAAGAAGCAAAAAAACATCAAACAGCTCAAAAAAAAATTGTCTAAAATAAAAAAAAGAGAACAAGGTAGGAGATAAGTCCATGGCACTTTACAGGAAAGCTCTTCAAGTAAGTGCTCTTTTCCTTCTGATTGGTTTTCTGATTGGCTGTGGTAAAACTGGATCTGATTCCAGAGCACCACGAAGGGTCGACCCCCTCCTTTTTAAATCCGCCAGCGAGCTGACCGGCGCCATGCGGCGCGGAGAGATCTCCTCTCTTGATCTTCTCAATCGCTATATTGAAAACATACAGGCCAACAATGACCGCATCAACGCCGTGGTGGCCATGGATGTGACTTCAGCCCGGGCACGCGCAGCTGAAGCTGACAGAGCGCTGGCTGCAGGCCAAATCTGGGGTCCGCTTCACGGACTGCCGATGACGGTTAAAGATGTCTTCGAAGTGGCCGGCATGCCCGCAACATCGGGTGATCCCAAGCTTAAAAACTATATCCCGCAACAAAATGCCATCGCGGTCCAGCGCCTGATCGACGCAGGTGCTATCATCTTTGGCAAAACCAACATCCCCTACCATGCACGCGATTTTCAAAGCTACAACCCGGTCTATGGTACGACCCATAATCCCTGGGATCTGTCCAGAACGCCCGGCGGTTCATCCGGCGGCTCGGCAGCAGCGCTCGCCGCGGGGTTCACGCCTCTGGAGCTGGGCAGTGATTTGGGCGGCTCGATCCGCGTACCGTCCAATTTTTGCGGGGTTTTTGGCCACAAGCCCACCTTTGGGCTCGTTCCGCGCTACGGGCATATTCCGCCCATGCCCGGCCGGGTTCCTCCGGAGTCAATGCATCTGATACCGCTTTTTGTCGCTGGGCCTCTGGCCCGCAGCGCCGATGATCTTGAGATGGCTCTGGAAATCCTGATGTCACCGGATCGTGGGCTGCAAAGCGACAGCAGACCTGAACTTTTACCGCCGCGAAAGCAGCGGTTTAAAGAATATCGTGTTGCCGTGTGGTTCAAGGATTCCGATATTGGCAATGAAATCGATGCCGGGGTACTGGCGGTGCTTCAAAAAGCCGCAGAGAAACTGCGCGCGGCCGGTCTAAAAATAGACGAGCAGGCACGTCCGGATATCCATCTTTGGGAAAGTTTACGGCTCTGGACAAATATTCGCGATGATATGATGGCCGGAGCCATACCGATATGGGAGGGACACGTCGAAAAGCAGAAAAAACAGCAAGCGCAGTGGGCGGCATTCTTTGAACGTTTCGATGTGCTGCTTGCGCCCGTGTCACCGACGGCCGCCTTTGAACACAAACATCGACTGCCGATTACGTCTCGCAGATTGACGATTAACGGGCGGTCGAAGCATTATTTTGTCAACCTGACCTGGACGGTCATGGCCATCGTGGCGGGTCTGCCGGCCACCGTGGCACCGGTCGGGCTGACCGAATCAGGCCTGCCGGTGGGTGTTCAGATTATCGGCGACCGGTTCGAGGACCGCACAACCATAGACTTTGCGCGGGGCCTTTCCGAAATCGTCGGGGGATTCGAGGCCCCTCCGGGTTATCTAAAATAGCGGGGTGTTCGACTGAATGAAACCGCAAAGATTTGAAACCACAAAAGCGTTTTTCGGGACGATGGGATTCTTATTTGTTTTGCTGCCTGTCATTTTTATCGGGATACCCTATAAGATTCTCTCATCATCCAATCATGCGCTGCTTTTCGATATCGGGGAATTGCGATATTTCGGGGTAGTGCCTATTGTTTTCGGGACGATTGTTTACCTCTGGTGTTCCCTTTGTTTTGTGTTTATCGGCAAGGGCACCCCAATATATACGATGCCGCCCAAAAAACTTGTGGTTGCCGGTTTGTACCGCTTTGTCAGAAATCCAATGTACGTTGGCGGTTTTCTGATACTGGCCGGCGAAGTTGTACTGTTTCAGTCCGGGGGCTTATTGGCTTATTTTTTGTTAATGTTCGGAATTTTCAATTTACATGTTCTGGCCTTTGAGGAACCGCGCCTGTTAAAAAGATTTGGAGAGAGCTACCAAAACTATCGGGCGGGTGTACGCCGCTGGATCCCACGCCTGACGCCTTACCGACAAAATGGTTAGAGTCCGAATAATCTGGACTATGATTTATGGGACGCCCATTAAATTATAAGTTTCTCGCCGATTGAACAGACCTGGATCTCTTACCTTTGAACCCTGTCCTTCCTGCCATCAAGCTTGTATCTGTGAAAAAAAACAGACACTTTTGTTGACTTTTCTTCACAATCACAAGCCCGGATGAAACTTACATCTCAACTAACAACTTGAAATCAAATAGCATTCAGTTTTGAGCCAAGACGTGCATAATTCTTGCATCTTTAAAACTATTCAACTTCATTTAAACAATACAAAATCTTTCCGGAGGAAAACAATGAACTGGCTGATGTCACAGGGAACACCTGGAAAACAATTCTCAATGAAAAGTCTGCTTTCAATCTTGATGCTGGGAATTTTTATTGTCATCGGGACCGGCATATCCGGAATATGGGCAAATGAGGACAACGCTGAAAATAATGCGGGTGACACCAACTTCAGCTACCAGAATGCAGCGCAGGAACAACATGCCCATAACCTGGCTTACCAGGCCACGCTGCAGGATCCTAAAGTTGCCGAGGCCATTGCCCTGGCTAAAACAAGCAAAGATCCCCAGGATATTCAAGACGCCAAAGACCTGTTTCACGCTAAAATGGAAGAAGTCAGCAAACAAATTGCGCAGTTGCGGGCAGAAGATACGGGGTGGGGCAAAATTGCCCGGCATGTGAACGTGCACCCTTCTTATTTGGGAAAAGGGCATTCAAAAAGCTATGGCAAGCATCATTTTTCATATTCGAAACATGCCCATCTGCAGGAGAATCACACCGAAAATAATTTAGATAACCATCACTTCAGCTACCAGAATGCCGCACAGGCGCAACATGCCCATAACCTGGCCTTCCAGGCCACGCTGCAGGATCCTAAAGTTGTAGAGGCCATTGCGCTGGCTAAAACAAGCAAAGATCCCCAGGATATTCAAGACGCCAAAGACCTGTTTCACGCTAAAATGGAAGAAGTCAGCAAACAAATTGCACAGTTGCGGGCAGAAGATACGGGGTGGGGCAAAATTGCCCGGCATGTGAACGTGCACCCTTCTTATTTGGGAAAGGGGCAATCGATAACGTTTAGCAAACATAATGTTTCGTACACAAACCACGCCTATACCAAATCTGGTCTTAAAGCCGCAACTGCCGGAAGAAACAAGAGCAAAGCTGCAAGAGGCCATTCAGCATCAAAGGGTAAAAGCTTGGGCCTCTCCCGTTCAGAAAATCCGGGGAACAGCAGGGGCCAGGGACTTGCTCTGGGGCACGGCAAAGGCGGAGCCTCCGGCGCCCTTACCGGCCATAGCGCCGGCCACGGAAACGGTCACGGTAATGGTCACGGCGGTGGTCATGGAGGCGGCAATGGAAATGGCGCTGGCAACGGTGGTGGCAACGGCGGCGGAAATGGTGGTGGAAACGGCGGCGGAAACGGTGGCGGAAACGGTCATAAATAAAATCTGAAAAATTTCATTTACATAGTTAACCGCATCAATCAACAATAAAGGACAATCAAGCCGTATGCTATTGTTAGCATACGGCTTTTTTATTTTCGGATAATTTTGAGCTAGGCGCATTTTATAGGACACAGCTTCTTAGTCTCCTGGCAATCAGCTATGAACCATCAGCTATGAGCTGCTATTAATCTGCGGTTTTAAACCCTGCTTGCCGCGGCGTAGTTCGATAGAACGAAGCGGGAACCCTGAACCTTTTTGATGGGCGTCCCTGTATTTATTTAGTATATACATTAGGTAGAATTCCTTGGCCTTGAGCCTTGCGTCTGACGCCTTGAGCCTGCTTTTGATCAACCCAGAACCTCTGAACCCTGAACGCTGAACCTTGATCTATGTCAACTTAACCGGCCCCGGCACCGTCTAAAAAAATGAGTCTTTCAATTAAACAGAGCTGCCCTGGCAGACAAACCTCTATCAAAGGATGCCGCTTATGAAATCAAGACTGATTGTTTTCTGGGTTCTTTTGACGGTGGTTTTTTTCCTGCACACCAATGCCCTTCTATAATCTATTTTCTTTCCAGGTTGATCCTGAGGCTTCAAAAGATAGCAAGCGCTCGGAGGTGCGCACTGTTGCTTTACTTGACGTCAGTTTTACGGCCTCTATTGTTTCCCCGATTCCAAGCATATTTTCAATAAAAGCCGAAGATTCTACTGCTAAACCGAACACCCGGCTGGATGTGATCACCACGGCAACATATTTTTCTGTTTCCGCAGCAATCAGCTCATCGTTAAGCGGCAGTTGCGTTTCAACAAATCGGTTGGCGGTTGCATCAAATCCGACAGCACGATCTTTGCCTACCAGCAGGGCAATATAGGGCGATAAACGCACAACGCCTCTGCCCGACTCGTCTAATCTCAACGGCAATGCCTGCCAGGCGCCCGATGAAACGGATATGACGAAAAAATGGTGATCGGTTAAAAATACGCCTAAATAACCCCTTGAGCCGCTCCATAACACCTTCTCATTGGGTCGCAGATTAAAGGTAACGGTTTTTCTGCCCTCGATAATAGCGATAATTTTACCTTTCGATTCTGCAATATCAATTAAATCTTCAATTTCTTCATCGGCATAGGCAGATATGGGTGTTGCCAAAATAGAAAGACAAATTAAACTCAAAAGAAAGGTTCGAGATCGGAACATGGCGCTCCTCCACAAAAAATCAATTATAATAAAGTAAAAACCGGATCCAGATCATTCTATGGGCCTCAGCGTGTCCGGGATTCGATGTTGAGATCGACTCAACCAGATCTGATCGATCCGGTGGGGTATCTGACGGGGTTGAATGCGGATCGTATGCTCCCCGGATTGCTTTAAAACAATGGCAATCGGATCATCCGTATCACTGGCCCAGCCATAAACCCCGACCGGATGAACATCCCACCAGTTGCCCAGTCGGACACTCCCGGTTTGAGTCCCGATTTGATCGTCCACCTGCAACCAGACTGAATCCGTATAACCGTTGTCCGTATCGGTTTTGCCTCTTATCCAGACAAAGTACCGACCTTCCGGTGCTGAAAAACGCATCTCAAAAAAAACTCTGGGCTGCGATTCGGCCCTTTGACTCGCGCCTGAGGTAAACTCGATAGCCTTGCCGATGGAAGCCTTTTCATCGTTGACCACCTCAACACCGGTTGAGGATTTATCTGTGATGGATTCGGCATTCAACAGGATATCCTGCTGAGGCTCGTATGTCAGCGGCATTGGGGCTTGGCTGCGACTGGCCCCGCTAACTGCGAAAACAATTAAAACAACATACAGCAGGTGCAGGATAATCAAGACCCCCTTTTTGCGAAAGATATCAAAAAAAGAATGGGTGGTCTTCATCCCGAACAGAAAACGGAGCAGCTCAAATTTCCGAACCAGCAGCCCGTAAAGCAGTATAATGATAATAAAGGAGCTGATAAAAACGATCACCCATTTTAAGGTATCCTGAATCTGCCAGTTCATGACAAAATAACCGACGAACAGCAGGACGGTCTGATGCAGAATAAAAAACGGCAGCACAGCTTCATTGGCAGATCGCAGCACGGGATGATCAACCGCCAGGTACCGCATGCCGAAGCCCAGGATGGCCAGCAACCAGCACCAGGTACTGAAGTAGTTTAGAAGGGCGTACAGCCAGTTGGCTATCAATGCCGGGAAAACAACGCGCGACGGACTAAACAACAGGTAAAGGTATACTGTCATTAAAACCACGCCCAGCAGCAGCGAAGCCCAGCGCTGATTCTTGATATGCTGCTGGAGCCGGTCGCTGGAAACAACCATAAACCCGGCAATCAGAAACCAGATATAATGCACAAAGCCCCAGCCGCCGTTGCCGACCTGCAGGGCCGCCGTTGGAATCAGCGCCTTCATCACCACTAACGGGATAGAAAATCCCACAACCATCAGTCCCGGAACAGTAAACCAGGACATGATCCGGTTCAGAATGACTTGCCCGCTTCCTTTCAACCAGACGAACAGGCGGTAGCAGATCAGGCTGTAAAGAAATAAAAAGAGCAGATACCAGAGGTGCATCCCGTGAAATGCGAAATTGCCCGGCATGCCGATCCCGAAATAAACCCCGTTAAAATACGCAGGCAAAAACGAAAAAAATGATCCTGAAAATTGACCGTGCGTTATGCGCTCCAGGTATACCTGCAGCGCGCTGTGGGTGACCGCCGCGACCAGGACCGGAATCATCAGTCGCATAAACTTATCAACATAAAATCCGAACCAGCGACCGGATCTGGCAAGGGCGTAAAACAAACTCGCACCGGAGATGATAAAAAATAGCGGCATCATCCAGCGGGTGGCAAAGACGTTCCAGACTTCTACCCAGACAAAAGTATTGAT
>JAHEIW010000149.1 GCA_024639185.1 Deltaproteobacteria bacterium
TGCCGTTTCAAAACAACACCAACTTCGGTTACGGACCTGATGACGATATCCAGAATGTGCTCAACATTCAACCGGTAGTTCCATTCCATCTCAGTGAGAACTGGAATCTGATCACGCGCACCATTGCACCGCTGATCTATCAGCCGGAAGTTGTCGAAGGCACCGGCGATGAATTCGGGCTGGGTGATATCAATTTTACCGCCTTTTTTTCGCCGAAGAGCCCCACCAGAGGCATTATCTGGGGCGCCGGCCCATTTTTGTATTTCCAACCGCCACGGATGAAAAACTGGGCAGCGAAAAGTGGAGCGCGGGCCCATCGGCAGTGGCCTTGACAATTCAAGGACCATGGCTTTATGGTGCGCTGATAAACAACGTTTGGTCATTTGCCGGTGACGATGATCGGGATGATGTCAACGCCATGCTGATTCAACCTTTCGTAAATTGCAATTTGCCGGACGGCTGGTATCTGGTCAGTTCGCCGATCATCACGGCCAATTGGGAGGCGGACAGCGACAACACCTGGCTGGTACCCGTTGGCGGCGGGTTTGGCAAGATTTTCAGGATCGGAAATCAGCCCATGAACGCGCGGATGCAGGCTTTCTACAACGTGGAAAAACCCGCAGTGGTGGGGGACTGGACTCTGCGATTTGAACTGCAGTTTTTGTTTCCCAAGTAAGGCGGCGAAAGTTAATTGAAAAAACAGTCGCCGGGATGATACGGTTGAGTTTAGCCGCTTCGCAGGCGGTCCTTGACACCATCGGGCCCAAAGATGCGCATTTTATGCTATTAACAAAGGAGGATGTGAGATGACTCGAAGATTGCTATTTATCTTCCTGCTTGTCAGCGGGATTCTGGCACCGCCGGCCTGTTGGGCCGGTGGAGTTTGGCTCTACGAAGGAGGCACGCCGGATCTGGGTACGGCCGGCGCCGGCAGAGCAGCCCTGGCGTCAGATGCTTCCACCGCCGGTGCCAATCCGGCGGGCATGACGCACCTGGACCGCTCCCAGATGCTGTCGGCCGTGCAGGGAATCTACATTGATGCCCGCTTTGACACCAAGCAGTCCGGGTTCGGCGGCGGCGACGGCGGCAATTCCGGGGGATTTGTGCCCAGCGGCGGGCTGCACTACGTGCATCGCGTCACTGACGATTTCAGGCTGGGGATCAGCGCAGGCTCTTACTTCGGTCTGGGCGTCGATTACGGCGACGACTGGGCCGGCCGCTACTATACCACCGAAGCCGAGCTGCTGGTCTTCGGCCTCAACCCGGGTGCGGGTTACCGGGTCAACAACTGGCTGTCTGTCGGGGCGGGTTTCAGCGTGCTCTACGCCAAACTCGACCAGAAAGCAGCCGTCAACAACCAGGTGACGGATCCGGGATTTGCGGACGGCGAGCTTAAATTTGATAGCAACGATGTGGCGTACGGCTTCAATTTGGGTCTAATGCTGACACCGCGAGAAGGCACGCGTTTCGGCCTCACCTATCGCTCCGAAGTGGATTTGGAATTCAAGGATGCGGCCTCCCTGAAAAACATCGGCCCGGTTCTGCAAGGCCTGCTCAACGCATCCGGGGTTGCCGGCAGCAAGGTGGACATCGAGATGACCATCCCGCAGGCCCTGATGTTGAGCGGCTACCACCAGCTGAACCCGCGCTGGGCCGTCATGGGCAACATCGGCTGGCAGCAATGGAGTGAGTTCGGCAAGCAAGACCTGACGCTGCGGTCGACGACCTCGACGACGTTGACCCAGGATCTTGATTACGACGACACCTGGCATTTTGCCCTTGGGGCCCAATACCGGTTTGCAGAACGCTGGCTGTGGTCGTTGGGGGCGGCATACGACACCTCTCCCACCGATGGGGACACCCGAACGCCGGACGTACCCCTGGACCGCCAGATCCGCATCGGCACGGGAATTCAATACGACTGGAATAAGGATATAACTGTAGGAGCCGCTTATGAATATATGGATGCGGGCGACGCTGAAATCGATCAGGAAGGCGGACCCCTTCAGGGACCCCTCAAAGGTGACTACGACACAAACGCAATTCATTTCTTTGCCGTTAATCTGATCTGGAAGTTTTAATCGCCGTTTTTTTTATCCAACTCGTCCTCCGACAGCAGGGCCGAGCCGTAATGACGCTTGAACTGGGTTGATGAATATTTTTCCAGCTTCCAGGCGGGAATGCGGCAAACCGGGCACACATCCTTAAACCATTTATTCCTCAGCCAGCGGGCCGCCCGGCTGTTGCGGGAATCGTTTGCCATGAAGGTCTTGTTGCAGTGGGTGGTAATCTGAGCCTGGTCCCCTATCCGTTGAATGGTCCGGATACCGTGTAAAATCCCCTTGCGCGACGGCCACAATTTAATCTTGTCGATCAGCCGAAAAAGATCAACGCGTTTGCGGTAGTAGCGTTTGGCCATCATGTTAGCTTTCTGCCGGATACCCACAGTGGTACTTGGCGGCGCTGACCAGCATCGTAGCCACTCCCAGTTGCAGGGGGTCGTGCAGCATTCGGTTGGCTATCGCAGTTTTGGCTTCATCATCCAGACCGCACGGCATTCCAGGTGCGCTCACAAGTGTATCCGGACCAATGTGCTGCGCATGGATAATGCTGCTGGCCGGTGAGGCATCCAGGATCAATTTGTGCCGCACAAGGGCGGTGTCCAACGTATCGACAAGCTGAATATGCGTCTCCAACGTATGGCGGATCCCTTTGACCAAATTCTTTGCGGCTTCCCCATTGACATCATAAACCGAAACTCGCGCACCCATTCGAACCAAGGATTCTGCCGCGCTGCCGCCCACCAGGCCACAACCGATGACCAGCACCGGCTTGCCTTTCAAATCGCCGGTCATCAATCGGAGACCCGTGGCATAGGCCTGACCGGTGCAAACCGCATTGTCGGCAATTTGCCGGCTTTGTATGTGCAGCGCCACAAAGCGTTCGTCATCTGCCAGCATCATCACGTCTGCCTGCTTCTCAAATGCTTCGATAATGCCGGAGACATCCGGTGTTGGCGTCACAAAAACGTTCGCACCCATGTGTGCAAGAATGCTCAAAACGGCATCGCAGAAACCGCCAAGGATGCCTTGGCCGCTGGAAATGGGGACGACGGCTACCTGCAGACCGGGCAGCATGTTTTTGATGCACCCTTCATCGATGCCAACGGCACGACGGGCGATACCGCTTAAGGAACAACCCGTCCTGGCGATTAATTCCCGATCATAATTTTCCAGATTTGCGGCGATGTTGACGATGTCCGCGTTTTGCAGTCGGGTCACGCTTGGTCTCCTAAAACGGATCTTGCGGCACGGAATCCTGATACTTTTCCAGGTTAAACTTTTTTCTGATGTCCGCTATAATGCTGTTGCGTTTGTCCCACACCGCTTCCGGGTTTTTTTCGGTTACAATGAGTGTGGCAACCCAGTTGTTCCAATCCGTTGCATAATTGGTAATGGCGTCGTCGGCACCGAAAAAATCCGGGCAAACGCGAAGGGCATCGACCCCTGACATGATGTGTTCGCCGGTCACCTCGAGCATATTGGATGTAACACAGATGTGTTCATAAATCACGCATGCCGGCGGACGGTTATCCGATGGCGCCTCAATCGGCCGATTTAAAAAAATCGCTGCTAACAATTGGAGCATGTTTAAACCCGTCGACCAATAGACGGTTGTCGGTGTCTGGCTGGGCAGGCGCGCATCGATCTCAATGACCTTTAGCTCGTTTTCATGCAAAATGACTTCCACGTCCATTATGCCCTTCAGGCTTAGGGCTTCTGCCAATGTGAGCGACAGCTGCTTAAATTCGGAAATATGTGTTGCGGTCAGATGTGAAGGTGCGGTCACCCGTTTGCAGTCATAACGGCTGTCCATCTCTAAATCGGTGACCTGCGGTGTGCGATATTGACCCGGCATCCCAATGACTTCCAGGGAATACGATGGGCCGGGGATAAATTCCTGAATCAACCATTGCTCGTTGGATTGCGCAAGGATGTTCTCCAGATCGGTTTTGTGATGGCATATCTTTACACCCTGGCTGCCGCTTCCCTGGTCAGGTTTGGCGACTACCGGAAATTGACATTTGGACAAACGCCCGGGAATAGGCACAGCCGTGCGCTCAAAGAGCTGCTCTGATTTTAGCTTGGAACTGGAGACGGCGTAAGCGGCAGCGTCAAAAGCAAATGGAATTTCATTGCTGCGGGTGACCTGATCCAAACTGGCCAGGGCGGCATCATTTTCCAGAGCGGGAACGACCAGGTCAACGTCCTTTAGAACTCTGGCTAAAGACTTTTTTGAGGTGACATCCAGCTGAACAAAGGAATTGCAAAGACCTGCGGCGGGGACCATTGGTTTGCGATCAATGACAAGCACATCCCAGCCCGCTTTTTGCAGCAAATATGCGGCTTCAACGCCCTGAAGATTGCCGCCGGCAACGGCGGCTAACATGCAGCCTCCGTGCGGAGTTGAAGGTCGGCGACCACCTGTTGGCGGCGTTTGAGCCAGCTCTGGTAAGCTTTGCGGGTCGCCGGTTGCAGCCCGAGGGTCTGCAGAACACTTTGCACAGCCGCTGTTGTGCGCCCGCCTTCTTCGATGTTCAACGAATGCTGGGCGACCCCTACAAGGCCTTCGCCGGGGGGCACGATGGATGTGACCACATTGGCACCCGCATTTAGGCGGCTTCTTAACCCGGCGATGCCCGCCACGTCCAATGATGCCGGGATGAGGCGATCTGGAAAGACGAGTCGCAGAATCGCGATAATGAGCGTCTCTCTGAGGGGATCCGGCGGTGCTTGTTTTGCCATAGGTGTTCCCGGCTGCGGAACAAAGTTCATCACTCTGATTTGATCCGCTCCCACTTCTTTGATAACGTCCAGCGATTGCGCGATATGATCCGGGGTTTCGCCCACCCCGCAGAGCAAACCTTCCTCTACGAGCAAACCGCAATGGTGGGCGTCAACTTTGGTTTGCATGCGACTGTGGTAATCCTGGCCGGGTCGGAGTTTTTTAAACAATGCCGGGTCGTGGGTTTCCTGATAGCACGCATACCAAACCGCGCCGGCTGCAGCCAGTTGCTGCAAGACCGCTGCCGGCACCACCCCCGGAGAGACCATTATCGGCAGCCCTGTTTGTTGTTGCAAAGATGCCACCAGATCCACCAATCGATCGAAACCGGCGCCATCGCCGTTCAAAATATCAGGGTCTTCACCCATGGTCAGATCGACCAAATGAACGCCGGAGTCCGCCAAGCGGGTGGCGGCGGCCATGATTTCCTGTTTTGATTTTCGGTATCGTGTGGTTTGCGAGTTCGAGCGGCGAAAAAGACAAAAGCGGCAATCATTGCGGCAATAGGTGCTGGCATAAATAAATCCATACATGAAAATTTCAGTGCCGAAAGATTTCCGGCGCACGTGGCGGGCTTGCTGAAAAAGCGCCTCGATCTGACCTTCATCCTGCAGGTTTAGCAGAAATGACATTTCTGCTGTGGAAAGATCTTCTCCCGCTTTTATTTTGGAAAGCAGGGCTTCGAAGTTGTGCCCTATGTCTGCGTCGTTCACTTTTAGAGCGTTTGTCATATTATCGTTTTGATACAGTCAGTTTTTTGAGTCTTTTTTCAATAACAATAATAATATAGCGGTGGTCATGTTTGTAATAGGTTTAGGCCTTTACACATTTCATTGTGTGCGGTTACGGAATCTGCCAAACGAAACATATTAATGACAACCGTTTCTCATTGAATATTCAATCGGATGCCGTCTAAATAGGTGAGGCTGCGGCCCATCTTTGCTAAATTATTGCTGTTTTGTGCAACCATCAGCAGCCTTTCCAGCCCAAAACCGAAGCCGACCCATGTATCCGTTATTTTCCAGGGCCGATCCAGCGGATGCGGGCCCATGGCGGCCGAACCGATTTCCACCGGGTCTTTTCCGGCCACCATATCGATGGTATCGCCATAAATTTCGGATTTTATCTTCTCAAAGCGATATTCACTGATACCGGCTGTCTCAGCAACCAGGGCGCCTAATTCGGTGATTCTCCGTTTGCGCTGATCGGCGGGCAGGCCCATTTCAACCAAATTGAGCATAGTGAACTCACTGGAATGCTGAGCACCGTGGGATTCTTTGCGAAAGCAGGGGCCGATCTCAAAAATCTTGACCGGTTTATCCCACAGGCGCAGCAAGTCCACCAAAATGTAATACAGATGCGGTGCCAGCATGGGTCGCAGACACTTATTTTTGTCCAGCCAGTATATCTGGGAATTCAGCGGGTGGCCGGCATCAATCGACATTTTCTGCAGCAGGCCCCGGGACATGATTATCGGTGTGGCGACCTGGACGAAGCCATGTTTGATCAGCTCCTCTGCCAGCTTGGTTTCAAGCCTGCATATTCCGGGCCTCATTTCATTTTCACGAAACGCTTTCAGGCGCTGCCGTAATTGCTGCGCTTGCCTATTTTCGATTTTCTGGAAAGCACTTTCCCGGGCAGTTGGATTTTCGAAGTCTTGATTCAAATCGGCCTCGGATGAATCCAGTTCCTGCAAGCGTCTCAGTTGCGTTTCTGTCCAGGTAACCATCAAAATCCTCAGTTCAGGCAGAATCTAAGATAAAATGGCGGGGAGTACGGGAGTTGCACCCGCCTATGTGGATTTAGAGTCCACACGATCACATTGCGATCCACCCCCCGCGCAGTGTTGCAACCCTTATGTAATTTATAAAAAAAGTCTAATTTAATAGATTTTCTTTTTGTAGAATAAAATCGATAAAATCACAAATTTCAAGCACCAAATATCAGAATGCAACAGATGATCAGCCTTGAGGCCGACCGCTTTTGTTCCAGCCATGTAGTCGATAATAATCCTGCAGCATGGTTTCGATCTCTTCTTCGGTGATGACCAGCCCGGAATCCTCCAGTTTGCGGTGAAAGACCTTGGGCAGCCGGTCATCTTCGGGCTTCAAGCCTTCCCGCAAGTTGAAACGCCGGATGATGTCGGCAATTTTTCGAGCCCTTTGCTGCAGCCCTTCTTTGCCTTCATCGATGCCGGTCACCGCGCAAATCATCTTTGCCAGCTGATCCCAGTCATAAAAATCACGATAAAACCGGCAAAGAATCATCGTATCGAAAAGGGTTAAGCGATCTTCAAAATCCAAAAAGAGCTCGGCTTTGCCTTCAATTTGCTCCGGCGGGATCATGCCGCTGATTTCCGGTTTATAGAAAGTGGCTCTCAAGTGACACGCTCCGCGATCCGAGGTGGCATAGCTCAAGCCCATACCTTTGAGAGAGCGCGGATCGTATCCGGCCGGCTCAAGGCCCTTTACGTGGACTGCTATGTCCTCCAGCTGCCATTGCTTGGCCGCCTGCTTGATTCCGCCGGCCAGTATATCGCCAATGTCTTCTCTATGGGCGATTTTATGAAGCAATTCCGCAATGGCGTCGACATCCCCGTAATCGATCGAATAATCGATGCGACCCTGCCTGACGGCTTCAATCGTAAAGGCACATAAATTGCCGGCTGTGATCGTATCGACGCCCAGACGATCGCAAATATCATTGAGGTAGGCAATTTCCTCGATGCTGTCGATCAGACACAGCCCCCCGAAGGCATAAATGGTTTCATACTCCGGGCCTTCGATCTTAAGACCGCTATGACGACCCTCCTGGACGGTGCTCATGCGCCCGCAGGCCATAAAGCACTTGAGACAGGCATGCGGTTTGACGTTGCATCTTTCATTCAAGGCATCTGCGCTGATTTTTTCCCAATCTTCATAGACGCCTTCTGCCCAGTAGCGTGTCGGAAATGCACCAACGTTGTTGATCAGCTTAACCATCATGGGCGTTCCCAATGATTTGTAGGCATTGGTGGCCGGGCTGTCTTTGGCTTCTGACGACAGATTCTTTGAAAATTCGCGCACCGCTTTTTCATCATAAAGCG
>JAHEIW010000150.1 GCA_024639185.1 Deltaproteobacteria bacterium
GCGCGCTGGCCGATAATCGGTCCGGTGTCTTCGCCGTAGTCAATAAAATGGACGGTGCAGCCGGCAACCTTGCAGCCATAACGAAACGTATCCCCGTATCCATCTGTGCCCGGGAATGCCGGCAGCAGGGCAGGATGGATGTTCATGATGCATGGCTTGCTGCGATCAAAGTTGACCCGATCGATAAAATACGGCGTCAACGTTCTCATAAAGCCCGCCAGCACCAGCAAATCGTACGGATGTTTGGCCATTTCAGCGAGCAGTTGGGCTTCGGCAACTGCGCGGCTAATTAAAAAGGACCGAATTTTGCCGTCATCAGTCCCACCCTGAACCAGGGTTTGTTTGGCAAAGATGTCCTCATAGTCAAAATCAGCCGGCAGCGCGGCGGCGGCGGGATTGGCTTTAACCTGCTGAATAATAGATGAATAATCGACTAGAAAGGTCGGAATTTTAGACGCTGCGGCTCTTTTAAGGCCTTCAGACCGGGGGTTGTCGGATCCGATGAAGGTCACTTTTCCACTGATCTGACCATTTTCACAGCTGTCCAATATCGCCTGCAAATTTGAACCACCCCCTGAAATCAGGGCACCGATACGAATTTTTTCTTTCATTCTCAACGCCTTTCCACCTGTAAATGATTCGGTCTGCCAGCGTGCTCAATCGTAACGTTGCCAAAATCAGCTGCTCAAATCAATACCTAAGTTAAAAGGCAGTTGAGCGGCCATTTTGATAAAGGCCCAATTCCCGCCGGCTATCCCACTTCGGTCAATTTGCGCTTATGCATTGACACTGTAAAGAACTTTCAATATAACCTTCTTTCAAATTTTACGTGCAAGCGGCCAACACGGCAATCAACCGCTGAGGATGTGATCTGCGCTGAGCCCGGTGGACGGTTGACCGGTGTGCCGAGGTTGACAATATAACCCCACATTACTATTATGAGTCAAATTTTACCAGTTAGCGAAAGGATCAAGAATTATGGCAGAAGGTATCATGGAAATTGATGATGGAAATTTTGAAGCAGAGGTATTGCAGGCGGATAAACCGGTTATGGTCGATTTTTGGGCACCCTGGTGCGGCCCCTGCAAAGCCATTGCACCGATGGTAGAGGATCTGGCCGGCAGTTTCGGTGATAAGGTCAAGTTTGCCAAATGCAATGTCGACAACAGCCCGGTCACGCCCAGTAAATATGGTATCAAAGCGATTCCGACACTGATCTTTTTTAAAGACGGCGACGTTGTAGAACAAATTACCGGAATGGTTGCCAAATCAAAGCTGGAAGATGCGTTGAACAAAGTCACCTAATGTTTGAATTCGATAGACCCCGTGTGTAAGGCAGACGAACAGAGGATAAAACACATGCGGTTCACATTGATTATATCCCTGGCTGTATTGTTGCTCGCAAGCGGCTGTTCATCGGTTGAGAAACAGTTTAACAAGCTTTTCGGGATTGAAGATGGCGGCAGCGCCCAGGAATTGGCCTGGGACGGAATGGACGCCTATGATCGCGGCCGATATGATAAAGCCATCGAAAAGTTTCAAAAACTGAAAGACTATTATCCTTTTTCAAAATATGCCATTTTGGCCGAATTGAAAATCGCAGATGCCCATTATCAGCGCGAGGAGTACGGTGAAGCCATTTATGCATATGAAAACTTTGAGCAGCTTCACCCCCGCAACGAAGCCATCCCTTACGTAATATATCAGATTGGCCGCTGCTATTATGACCAGATCGACACACCGGATCGAGATCAGACGTCCGCGCAAAAAGCGCTGGAATCGTTTCAGCGCCTGATGGAGCAATTCCCCGATGACCCGTATGCGGTAAGAGCCAGCGAGCACATCGACACATGCCAAAAAAGTCTGGCGGGGCATGCTTATGGGGTCGGCGAGTTTTACTATAGGACCAAACATTACAAAGCCGCTTTAAACCGCTTTATGTCCATTATTTCTGATTATCCGGATGTTGGATATCATCAAAAAGCGCTCGAATACATTGCCCGATGCGAGGCCTCCATCGCCGAAAAATCGGAAGAATCAGACGAGGAGGACAAAAAATCACAAGAATAAAACCCGCGCGGGCGCACATCGGACCCATCCCTGAAAACAACGATAACCAAACAGCTCGCCATGGCGAATCGCACAGGAATCCATCTTGTTTCCAAATGACACGCAGTGCCAGCGGCTGTGCGATTAAAAAAAGCTTTACATGCGGTTTGATTTGGTGTACTTAGCCATGTTTTATAATGCTTGTCAAAAAAACGTTCCGATTACGGAACGCTTTTTTGCTACAACACTTATACCGCCATCCTTGCTTTGCGTTATTCCGAACATTAATTTGACAAGCGCTATAATTAAAAAAAGATATGTTACCTTGGGGTTGCATGAAGGAGAGCAGATAATGTCAAAAATGTGTGAAATTTGCGGTAAGAAACCAATGGTGGGGAATAATGTCAGCCATGCCCACAACGTGACCAAACGACGCTTCAATCCCAACCTGCAAAGAGTGCGAGCGGTCTCCGGCGGACGTGTTAAAAAAATGATGGTCTGCACCAGTTGCATCAAATCCGGAAATGTTGTCAAAGCACCTTAGTTAGCCGACCCGCTTTACCTCCTGTACGTGTCTGATTTTTCTGATAGCGGCCAGAATCTTATCCAGATGCGTGGTGTCCTCCACCCCGATCGTAAAAAAACTATCAACCATCTTATTTTCCCGAGTTTCAGTCTTGGCGTTTAGGATATTGGCGCCCGCCTTGCTGATATTGCCAACCAGATCGGCCAGCAACCCCATCCGATCCTGTGATATGATCCTGATTTTGACCGGATAGGTTTCGTTGGCATTCTGGTTCCAGGAAACTTGGATCTGGCGCTCGGGGTTCATCCTTAAGGCGTTGACACAATTGGTACGGTGAACGGTTACGCCATACCCCTGGGTGATATAGCCCAGAATGGGATCCCCGGGCACCGGCTGACAGCATTTGCCAAATCTAATCAGGATATCATCCACGCCGTTTACCAGTATCCCGGCCCCGGGCTTTTTCTTTCTGACCCGTCCCATTAATTTGTTAAATATCGATTCGTCTGCTTCCGTTTCTTGACCCTTGGGCACAAATTTACGCAACACCTGCAGGGGTGTGATCTTGCCGTAACCCACGTTCGCAATCAGGTCATCAACGGTCTTGAAACCAAACTGCTCGACAATCGCCCTCATCTTTTCCGATTTGACCAGGTTATTAAAACTCAGGCGCTCCTTACGAAAAGCTTTTTCACACATTTCACGACCCAGGCTGAGACTGCGCTGGGTTTCCTGAACTTTAATCCAGTGTCTAATCTTTGAGCGGGCCTTGACCGTTTTGACAAAGTTGAGCCAGTCTTTGCTCGGATGATGATTTTTGGAGGTTACGATTTCAACGATATCGCCGGTCTTCAATTCGTATGGCAGCGGCACCATGCGACCGTTGACTTTTGCACCGGTGCACTGGTTGCCCACTTCAGTGTGAATCATATAAGCAAAATCAACCGGTGTGGCACCACGCGGCAGGGTTTTGACTTCACCGCGCGGCGTAAAAACATACACTTCATCGGGGAATAGATCGATACGAACGTTTTCCAGAAACTCCCCCGGGTCCAGGAAATTTTCCTGGTTTTCGATCAGATCCTGTATCCAGGCGAACTTGCGGCTAATATTTTCATCAGGGCTTTTGCCCTCTTTGTACCCCCAGTGGGCGGCGATGCCCGATTCTGCCACCCGGTCCATCTCCCATGTGCGAATCTGGATCTCAATGCGCTCGCCAACCGGCCCGATAACCGTGGTATGCAGAGACTGGTACATATTGGTTTTAGGACGCCCAATGTAGTCTTTAAATTTGTGATCAATAGGCTTCCACAAAGAATGAATAAGACCCAGGGCCTCATAACATTGCGGCACGCTGTCTAAAATAATCCGGAATGCGATAATGTCATAGATTTCCTCAAAGGGCAGATCCTGGGCGATCATTTTATTATGGATGCTGTAATTATTTTTAACACGCCCCAGCACCTCGCATTTCAGGTTGGCGGCATCCATGGCGGCTTTGAGATCGCTTTTGACTTTCTCAATGTACTTCTCACGATCCGTCCTGGATTTATTCAAAAGTTTGTCGATACGGTTGAACTCCTGGGGGTGGGTATATTTAAAAGAGGTTTCTTCCAGCTCATTTTTGAAGCGATAGATTCCCAGCCGGGAGGCAATGGGGGCATATATATCGATCGTCTCCTGGGCAATTTCCCTTCTTTTCTCGGGACTATGATATTGCAGGGTCCGCATGTTGTGCAGCCGGTCGGCCAGTTTTATGAGGATGACCCGAATATCGTCGGCCATGGCCAAAAACATTTTGCGAATGCTTTCGGCCTGACGCGCCTGTGAGGTGCCAAAGGACAGGCTGCTGAGCTTGGAAACGCCCAGGACGATATGCATGACTTCCGGGCCGAATATATCCTTAATTTCTTCCGGGGTGGCGGGTGTGTCTTCAATCACATCATGCAGAATGCCGGCGGCCACACTTTCCGGATCTAATTTCATATCCGTCAAAATGCCGGCCACTTCAAGGGGATGGGACAGATAAGGCTCTCCGGAAAGTCGCACCTGCCCCTCATGAACCCGGGCTGAATAGATATAGGCGCGTTCAATGATGCCGATATCGGCATCCGGCACATAGCCGGATACCTTTTCGACGATATCATTTATCCGAATCAAGGTGGGTTGTTGGTCAATGGTTAAGGGTTATCGATTATGTCTTTGCCCTATTGCTTCAGTCGAAACCATCACGAAACAGTATATTTGCATTCTAATGCCGCTTTTGCCTTGAATGAAAGCGCTTACACTAGCTTAAACGAAAATATTGAATTCTTCAATAAAGCATAAGACTCAGCGTCAAAAAAAGGTCATGTTTTTTCTGTAAGGCGCTATGCTAATGAATGACCCCGGCGGTAAACAGTGGTCTGATATTTGGGATGATGGATAATAAAGCCTTTTGGTTGAGCAACACGGCGCATCGAATCCCAAATATCAGACCACAGGCCCTTTGCCATTCATGGCGCCTGGAAGAAAATGTCATGACCTGTCAGTCTTTTTTTATTCCTTGTAAAAGATGCGCTAATAGGCCTTGGCGAATACCACCTGACTCTCACTCTTTTCCCCGCAACAAATGCAGCGGCCCTTGCCCGCTTCGCTGTCAAAGGGAATGCATCGGATGGTCACCGCAAGATCGTCTTTGATTTTAAGTTCACACTTGGCTGAGCCGCACCAGCCGGAAATGGCAAAGCCGCCATGGATTTCGGGTTTGTCTGCGTTTTGAGGCGTAAAAAAATCATAAAACGTTTTGCGGTCGTCAATCTCGATGGTATGGGCTTCGCGAAAGGCCAGGGCCCGTTGGAATAGATTTTGCTGGATCTCGTCCAGCGTTGTGGTGATCCCGGCCACAAATTGATCGCGCTTAACGGCCGTTTTTTTATTGGGGGCCTGATCCCGCCGCCCGACAAAGACAGCGTTTTCGGCGATATCCCGCGGTCCGATTTCCACCCGCAACGGGATTCCTTTTTTAATCCAATCCCAGCCGCGCGCGCCCCCGATTTCACGATCATCGATTTCAACCAATATGTTGCGATTGAGGTATTGCGTTGCAGATAATTCCCGTGCCAGCTTTTCAGTGTAATCCATCACGGTCTGGCGATCTTCGGGTTTGCGGATGATGGGCAGCAGCACAACATGGGCCGAAGCCACCCTGGGCGGTAAAATAAGGCCGTCATCATCGCTGTGGATCATGATGAGTCCCCCAATCATTCGGGTTGAAGACCCCCATGAGGTCGTCCAGGCATATTCTTCGGTTTCGCTGGCTGTTTGAAATTTAATATCAAAGCCGCGGGCAAAATTCTGACCCAAAAAATGCGACGTCCCGGATTGCAGGGCCTTGCGGTCCTGCATCATGGCCTCAATCGCCATGGTATCCACGGCCCCCGGAAAGCGTTCGGCCGGAGATTTACGACCCCGCAAAACCGGCATGGCCAGGTAATCCTCGACACAGGTGGTATACACATCCAGCATCATGTTGGTGCGCTCGATGGCCTCTTCGGCAGTGGCATGGGCGGTGTGCCCTTCCTGCCACAAAAATTCACTGGTTCTTAAAAATATGCGGGTGCGCATTTCCCAGCGAACCACATTTGCCCACTGGTTGATAAGGATCGGCAAATCGCGATAGCTGCTGACCCAGCGCGAAAATGAATCACCGATGATGGTCTCGGAGGTCGGGCGCACCACCAGCGGTTCCGCCAGCTTGCCGGCAGGTTCAAGGCTGCCGCTATCACCCTTTTCCAGGCGATGGTGGGTCACCACCGCACATTCTTTGGCAAACCCCTCAACGTGTTCAGCCTCTTTTTCAAGAAAACTCAAGGGGATAAAAAGCGGAAAATAGGCGTTTTTAACGCCGGTGGCTTTAAATAGATTGTCCATTGCCTGGACAATATTTTCCCACAGGGCGTAGCCCCAGGGTTTGATGACCATACAGCCCCTGACCGTTGACCGCTCCGCCAGATCTGAAGCCCTGATGATCTGCTGGTACCATTCCGGGTAATCTTCATTGCGTGTCGGTGAAATTGCGCTCTTGACTTGCTTTGCCATATTTTGCCTTTCTCAGATCACATGCCGTGTTTAAGTTTTGGACGCTTTGCTTTCCAGGTCAGCTACATATTGCCGTACTTCAGCGAGCAGGACATCCACCAGTTTTTCCTGTGCGAATTTTTTAACCACCCGGCCCTTTCGAAACAGCACTCCGGTGCCATCCCCGCCGGCAATGCCGATGTCCACCTCTTTGGCTTCTCCGGGGCCATTGACCACGCAGCCCATTATAGCGATCTTGACCGGTTCGGTGGTGGTCATCAGTGCCTTTTCAACCTGCTCTACGATGTCAAATAGCGCGATGTTGCAACGCCCGCAGGTGGGGCAAGCAATGATTTCCGGACCCCGGTGGCGAATATCAAGTGCTCTCAGGATCTCAAACCCGACGCGCACTTCTTCTACCGGGTCGCGGGTCAGCGAAACCCGGATGGTGTCACCAATGCCTTCAGCCAGCAGCATTCCGATCCCCAGCGCCGATTTGACGATTCCGGGATAAAGGGCGCCGGCTTCAGTGACACCGACATGCAGCGGCAGGTCCGTTTTGGCGGACAGCAGGCGATAGGCTTCCAGCGTGCGATGCACATCGGAGGCTTTGAGCGAAATTTTAATCTGGTCAAAGTCCAACGATTTAAGCAGCTCAACGTGGCGCAAACCGCTTTCCACCATGCCGGCCGCTGTGACACCATTATATTTTTTCAGGATATCTTTTTCCAGGGATCCGGAATTGACCCCGATTCGAATGGGGATATTGTGGTCTTTGGCACAATCGACCACCGCCTTGACCTTTTTCAAAGCGCCGATGTTACCGGGATTGATTCGAAGCCCGTCCGCCCCGGCTTTGGCGGCTGCAATCGCCAGCCGATAATCAAAGTGAATATCGGCAATCAAGGGAATATGGATCTGCTTTTTAATGGCTGCCACGGCCCTGGCAGCTTCTTGATCGGGTACAGCTACGCGTATAATTTCGCATCCGGCTTCTTGCAGTCGCTGGATCTGCGTTACCGTGGCCGTCACATCCGGAGTTGGCGTATTCGTCATCGATTGGACCCGAATAGGCGCATTTCCACCGATTTTGACGTTACCAACTGAAATCTGACGCGTCTTTTTACGCTTAATCTTTGAATGTGGCATGTAAATGGTTATTTTTCTACCAGTAAAAGTGTGGTATAGTTCCCCGTGTTCGCGGCGCAGCTGGCTGCGGGCTTATATTTTACGCTTAATTTAAAAAATTAATGCGCATTACGCTGTCTGTAAAGTGGGCCTTCACGTGGCAAATC
>JAHEIW010000151.1 GCA_024639185.1 Deltaproteobacteria bacterium
CTTTTCAGGTATCAGACCTTGAAACCATCCATGCCCGGGTGGCGGAAATGGTAGACGCAAGGGACTTAAAATCCCTCGGTACTAAGTGCCGTGCCGGTTCAATTCCGGCCCCGGGCACCAAATAATATCAATGGGTTAATCACTGTTGTCTAATGTAGTGGTTGACCCATTTTTTTTCTTAAAATTTAGCAATTGTGCCTTTTTTGTGCCCGTGGCGGACCTCAGATATTCTTCTTGTCTCTTAGCTGCCAATTGAAGGTCTGAATCACTGACAATGTTGTAGCGATCGAACACCTCTCTGGTTTTATGACCTGATATCATCATGGCAACCCGCTCCGGTATGCCGGCGCGGATCATATTGCGGACAGCGGTCCTTCTGAGATCATGCAAAATAGGCCCTGACGACAGTTTATCCTTCCATTTTTGGACGTACTTCTTGCTGTGCTTATATCCGTAGCCCAACCCTGCTTCACGGCACGCTTTGTTCCAAGAGCCTCTAAAATCTTTTATTTTATCGTCACCGTCTTCGTTCGGAAAAACATACGGAATCAACTTCTTTTGTCTTTTTCTGGCTTCATATTGCTGTTCAAATATTTGCCTTAGCTCAGCATCCAGATAAACGGTACGGCCCTCTGAATTTTTGGTTTCTCCTACCTCGAGCCTCACGATACCCTGGATAAGATCAACCTGACTCCAGGTCAAACCTCGTAGTTCTGAAGCGCGCCAGCCAACCTTATATGCGAAGGTTACAAATCCTTTAAGATATGAGGGTAGGGCATCACGTAAGGCGAAAAATTCGTCATGTTCAAAAAACCCCTTCCTGACATTGTCTTCTTTCAACATCGGGATGTAGGGCACCCTGTCCACTTTAGGTGGTGTTTGTTGGGCACCGAGGTTTAACATGCGCTTTAAAGCCGCAAGCTCACGGTTGATCGTCGCCGGCGCCGCACCTTGCTTTATTTTTTCACTGCCACAATGCGGGCAATTATCTTGAGGTTGGATGATCCTTTTACATTGCCTACATTTCCAGCTTAGGCGCTTTTCGATATATTGATTGATACGCGGTGTTGTAATATCTACAACCCTTATCCCCTCAAAGGTCTTTTTTAGGTGATTGATGCTTCTCTCAGCGCGTTTGAGAGACTTTTTTTGGTTAATCCGATAATCAGATAAAAAGTCCTGCCCAAGTTCATCAAAACGGACCCTCTCGAAATATATCCCGGGTAATTTACCGGAAGCGATTTCACCTTCGCGTTTTTTTAGCAGACGTTTGGCGTCTGCTTCTTTTTTGCTTCTTGATGATTCACAATAGGGTTTTCCGTTGCGATAATATTTGATCCAATAGATATTACCTCTTTTATAGATACTTCCCATAGGACCTCCTTTGGTACCGAAAAGCAAGGGGCCCTGCTGCTAAATGCAACAAGGCCTCTTGGCAATTTAGCAACATTGTTTTTAAGTGGGATGCAAGCAGCCACAAATCTGCCCACTCAATTGATTTTTATTTTTAGTGCCGGATTAAAAAGCTCCTTCCTGCACATCGGCTTTAGCGTGTCTGTCATATGCGAAAAAATACCCCTCTGCGAACGTATTGTGCATCAGAATGGAAAAAGTCATGTTATGAAGGACATTGGGGCTGCAAACGACCGCGGGTATGAAACTGATAAACGTCGGGGTCTGGGTATCTATGTCTACTGGCCCCAAACACCAGGAACCCAGAAAATGCCCGGTTAGCCAATCCTGCTGCTCATTGATATTCATGTCCATGGTTATTGCGGCATCCACAGATGCTACAGGCCATATATCATGAGGGGGGAGGCTTAAGCGGTATAAAATGCCATTTCCCAAATGAGGATGGGGTTGATTCATATCAATTTGAAGAAGCGACACATCACGGCCAAAGGGTACATATGCGGCCAGACTGTTTTCTCCTGTTGAGGTAAATATTTTTTGATCGTTTAGCATCAGGGATAAGCCCTCAAATTCTGACTGGCCTATGCTTGTAATCGGTTTTTGACCCTCAGGAATAATGGTCCTATCCACTAATTTAAGATTATCATCGAATTGTTCGCGGGGACCAGATTCAGGATGGCAGCTGTGATCATGCTCGAGCTCAAGCTGTCTTGAAATAAGCCCCAGTGTCTGTGCATCTTTCAACTGAAAGATTGCGGCAAAACATAACATATCTATAAGCCAAAATTTGTTTTCTTCGTGAACAAAAACGTTACAGCGCCATTTAAGACGCCCGCTTTGCGGATCGTGAATCAATCCGCTCAGAGATGAAAGCTTCATCATCATTGCTAATTGGGTGTCGATTTTTTTAAAGCGCTTCGGGTATTTTAAAAATTCGGTTTCCACATGGACCCGGCTAATAGCGAGGGAACCGTCTTCTACAGTCGATTCAGCCCAAATGCTCTGTTTGAACTGGTTTGCCCACCAGGTAAAACCTCTTTCCTCTTTAATGCTCCATTCATCGTCAACTTGCAGGCCATTGTAAACTTCCTGTACGGCTTGAATGCCGACATCATCTTTTTTTGAATTCATCTTTTTGATCCTTTCCGCCAAACAAAAAACCCCGCTGCTAAGTGCAACAGGGTTCCCTGGCATTTTAGCAACATTGTGTTTATAGTGGGATGCAATAGCCTCAAATCTGCCCACTCGAATTAATTTTTGCCCTTCACAAGCTCAGAAGGCGGAGATCTCGATTTGAAACAAAAAAACCTCCCAAAGGGAGGCTTCAAATTTCTATTTCTCATTTCGCCTCATGGATCCCTTACGGGCTGGCTTTGGCACCTTGCAAAGCAGGTTGCCGGGCGGTCACAGGGCCAGGTCCCTCACGCACTCTTCATGATTAATTAAATATTATACTATATCAAAAAAAGAGGTGTCTGTCAATTCGTATAACTATATAAATAGTTGTATATATCAGAAATATCGATAAATTTCTGATAAGCTTTAATTATATTTTTCATCTAGTATCCCAATCTTGTAGCGTTTCAGATTATATGAAAATAGAAGGAATTTTGAGATTTTTATGGCTAATCAAAGTCTGGGCAGAAATTGTCATATTGCATCATCAAATCGAAAATATTTTTGACATAACCAGATTGTCTAAATACAGCCGTAATCTAATCCAGCGAGGGATAAATTTCTATAATAGATTGCTTCTGCCATTCCAAAATCTTTTAAAATCCAAATTGCTTATCATTGTTAATGATTATCGCGCTTCGGATTTAAATTCGCGATACCGCTGGAACACGATCACACCTTTGAATTTAATATACCCTTTAAAGGAACGCCGGACGACGCTGCTATAGATCCAGTTCACCATGGTCGGAATACCCCAAATGGCCAATTCCTACCGCTTTTTCAATGGCACGTGCGTGCGGTGGCAGCTCCGTACACTCACGCAATGTTGCTCTGATTTCCGAATTATTGGCCACCATAGCCGCAAGAATGCCAAAATACTCCCACAGAAGATGAAAGTATGACAGCCATCAAAAAAATGTTTGCAGACTTTGTCGACTAAGTTGTTCTCGGTACCAGACGACCTTGCAGATCAATCCGTTTGCGGTCCGGCAGCGCCAGTGTGTCTCTGTTTGGGCATACCCCGGGCTTCCAGGGGATGTGTAGAATCCAGATGGACGTCCCGTTGCGGGAAGGCAATCGTGATGCCGGCCTTGCGAAAAGCCTGATCGATGGTCGTGTGTAATTCGGTGATGGTTACCAGTCGATTGTCCAAATTGGGCAGGTAGCAGCGCAGCAAAAAGTTCAGGGCGTTGTCACCAAATCCTTCAAATGTCGCGATCGGCGCCGGATCCTCGAGAACGATGGGATGTTCCTGGGCTGCTTTGAGCAGCAGCTCGCGGGCCAGTTCGGTGTCCGACCCGTAGGCGATGCCGGCAGTGATTACAACCCGGTTAATAGCATTGGAAAGGGTCCAGTTTAAAACCCGGCCGGTAATAAATTCTTTATTGGGCACAAGATACTCCTTGCGATCCCAGGTGGTGATGGTGGTGGCACGGATGCGGATACGGGAGACGATACCGTCGATGTTGCCGATGGTGACAATATCACCGATGCGCACCGGGCGTTCAAAGAGGATAATCAGGCCGGATATGAAATTGGCGATGATTTCCTGTAAGCCGAACCCGATACCGACACCCAGGGCGGCCACCAGCCACTTCAGGCTGCCCCAATCAATCCCCATGTAGTTAAAAGCGATGATCACGCCAATCCCAGAAACCACATACTGGCAAATGGTTGAAAAGGCATAGCGAGCTCCGGCATCCAGGGGTAAATATTTGAGCAGCGTAATTTCCAGCACGCCGGGCAGATTGCGGGCAGCCACAAAGGTGATGATTGCGATCAAAATCGCTAAAAGCACACTGGTTAAGGTAATGGGTAAAACCCTGGTGACACCCTCCACCTCGACCCTGTAGCTCCACAGACGGATGTCTTCGAGCACCTGCATGGCCGGCAGCACATCATGCCAAATTACCCACAGACCGATTAAGCCTGAAAAAAATAAAAGGATTTGCAGCAAAGAGCGGGTTTGTTCGGTAATTTTAGCCTGGCTGATTTCCGGCTCCTCAATTTCGATGGAATCGATTGGGGATTCGCCCTCTTGCACAGGCTCGGCCTCGAGTTTTTCCTTGCGCTTGTGGACCGTTTCCTCGAAGGCCAGACGACGCTGGGCGATAACCAGCCAGCGCAGTACCAGACCGTTTCCCACGACAAGGGCAATTATCAGCAGGGCGGTATTGTGAAATTGCCAGCTCAACTGCAGCGCGGTGTAAAAATATCCCATGGCTGCCAGCAGAACCAGCAATCCGGGCAACCCAATCGACAGGAAATACCATAAAAACCGCAGTTTGAGCAGCAGGCCTTGTTTGGAAGCTTCTTCAGTATCCGCTGACTTGCCTGAGGTGATCCGGAATATCTTAACGGCAAACACGGCAGAGGCGGTGATGACCACCATAAACGCCAGTCTCCCCAAAGAATTGCCGTATGCAATTTTATTGGTGGCCTCGATGGTCGCGATCAAGAATATAAGCAACACCCACAGGGGCCTTAGCCACAATAACTGGCGACGCAGCGCCAGCCTGGTTACGTCGTGCCACCGAAAATGAACCTGCGCTACCCCCTGTTCACAGCAAAGATAATTCAAAAAATTTAATATCCCCCAAATGTGGCCTGCGATCAACAGTCCGAACCCGGCGGCCCGACTAAATTCGCTCGCGAAAGGCAACGCGCTCAGTTGCCAGCCGGCCAGAACCAGCAAAAACGGCCAACTGCTGGCCAGATATAGGGTCAGCCCGAGAGCGCGCACAGAGAGCATAAAAGAGTCCTTTCTCACACGACCCACGTTTTTAGAGAGTTTTTCCAGGTGGTGTTTGGCCCAGGTTCGACCGACAAAGAGACTACCAACAAGCAGGAGACCTAATATCCAGATAACCGGTGTGCGGCCGAATGATGTCATCAGATCTTTGATGAGCAACCACCAGTTATTGGGGCTGGCAATCCAGAACAATGCCGCTGGTAAATAACGCAAATCAGTCGAACCGATTATTCTGGTACTGCGCAGCCACAACAAGCGTCCGTCCAGAAAATCGGCGTATTCATCAATTAGAGAAGACATCCGTTGTTCGGAAAATTCTAACGATTGCAGTCTTTGGTAGTAGCGCCGGTAAGAATTTTCTAATTTGTCCAGCAAATCACGTCGATCTAACAGCAGCGACCGGATTCTTTCTTCCCAATTGGCAACATTCTCTTCAGGAGCTGAGGGCAGGGTTAACAAAATCCGCTCGGTTTCAGCTTTTATATCCGCCAGGTCGCGTTGCTTTTCGTCGATGATAAACTGAGCTTCACTCACCTGGCCAATGATCAATTGTCGCTGGGCAGAATTACGGCGGTAGCTTTCCGGTCCGGGAAGATCTCGACGGCGCTGGCGCAGGGTTAAACCGATGGTTTCTGAAATCGATACACCTTGAACACGCTGTCGAATCTGGGCAAACTCCTCTTCCAGTGTTTTCAGCTCGGACTGCAGCCGATCGAGCTTTTGTGACGTCTGGGTCGCGTCAGTGGTGAGCTGTTCCAGGTCCTTTCCAAGCTCAATGTTGAAACCGTATTGTTCTTTAAGGACCGGCGGTAGATCCGGCACTGAACTCTTGGCGACTTCGGCGTCCCTCCGCGCCTGGATCGCCTCCTGCTGCCTGCGTTGTCGTGCGATCGTCTGCCAGGCCTGGGCCCGGTTTTCGCGCTGAGACACTTCAAAGTTCGCCAAATCCCGTTCAGCCGTCAGCAGCGACACAGAAACTCCCTGATTTAAAAGTTGGTGTTTAATTGACTTAATTTGAGCCTTGAGCATCGCATGTTCAGCCAGCAGTGCGGTCCTGCGGGCCTCAGCCAGCATGCGGGGCTCATCGGAAGCCGGGCTGTCGGCTCTGAGCGCCTGGAGCACCTCTTGCAAACGGCGCAGGGCGTCGGTACTCTCTTTTTGCAGCTGCATTGGCCGGGCTTTGAGCGCCACGATCTGATCTTGCAGGCTATTGAAAGCGTCTTGAACCGCTGCCAGAGATGCTCTTTCTTCACGCCTACGCTGTTCCAGTTCTGCGTTTGTCATCCGTGAGGCCTCAGTTCGATCAATAATTTGATCGGGGGACGGTATTTCCCGGCTGAGCTCAGTATTTATTTCTTCGATCCTGGCCGGCGCAGTCTTTAATTTTTCGTTAAATTTCTGTATATCCGCGTTGAGACTTACCATCTCTTGCAAAAAGCGAATTGCCTGGTCCAGGAAACTCAAAACGTTTTTTTTATCAGACTCACTCAAATCCGTCGCAGCTTCGGCTTCTGCGCGGGATGTTTTGATTTGATCGAGCGTCGGCAACGGGAATACGGTCTCTTCGACTTTCGACGGTTTGGTCTCTTGCGAAGACGATGTTTGTTGGGCAGCGACGGCAGACCAAACCACCAGAACGATAGCACCTCCCAACGCGACTTTTTTCAAACTTCTTAACATGATGCCATCAGCCATTGGTGCATTCTCCCTTACATGATATTGATTAATTGACAACTTGAGATAATCCAAATCTGACGACCAATTCGATTCGGCCTAAATTCTATTGTTTTTTAGTATCTTCTTCCGCCTGCGTCACTGCAATGACAGCTGCTGCACCGGTTTTCTCTATCAATTTTTTATCAGCTGTGCCGGTTTTCATTGCGCCGTCATCCTGTTCCTCACTTGACTCTGTTTCATCAGTGTCCGACGGGATGTAAACGGTAACGTTGCGATGGGCAAACTCGATGCCTTCTTCTGCGAAGGCTTCTTGCATCAGTCGGTAAACTTCTTTTCGAATTACAAACTGCTGTCCCGGGGCGGTTTTGTACTTGACCCGCATGATCATGGCCGAGTCATCCATTTCTCTGACACCCTGAGATTTTATTTTATCGAGGAGTTTGGGACCCAGTTCCTCATTATTCATAATCGGTTCATATACCTTCTTTTTAATAATCTTTCTGACACTTTCTACATCGGTGTCATAGCGGACGCGAAAATCGAGTTTTGTGATAATATAATCCCGGCTCATATTGGTAACGATTCCGATATCGCCGAATGGAATCGTATTCACCATACCCCTTGGATGCCGCAGTCTTAACGAGCGCAGCGAGATGTGATCCACCATTCCTTTTGTGCCGGCTGTTTGGATGTAATCACCGACACGAAAGGCGTCGTCCAGTAAAAAAAACAAGCCGGCAATAATGTCCTTTACCAGGGTTTGAGCACCGAAACCAATGGCCAAACCGATGACACCGGCGCCGGCGATCAGGGGGCCGATATTCACCCCAATAGAAGAGAGCATGATCATGGTCGCCATTACAATGAGAACGGCTAAAAGGAATTTACGCAGCAGCA
>JAHEIW010000417.1 GCA_024639185.1 Deltaproteobacteria bacterium
GCCCAGTTGCCCAGAGGCGTTTTGGCATAGGTGTAAATGCCGCCGTAGATCAATATGAAGATGTGCAAAAAAACACACCAGTAGACCATGTGCGACATCGGAAAGCGGCGGTAAAGCGCGATGAGCACGGCAATGCCGGCCAACCCCGGGCCGACCTCAAGCAGCCAGCTGACTCTGCCGGCCGGTGGTGCCCACACGGTCGCAATACAAACAATGATGACAATCGCCAGCAGAATTAACGGTGTGCGATAATAGGAAAATGAAATGCTCGTCATGGGTCCTCCTGTGGTCTGCTCTGATCGGCGCCATAGTTTAACCAGTGCTCCGTGTCGGATTGAGGCAATGCGGTGCCGGTTTTCAGATAGTGGTTCAGGGTGGCTTCCCAGAACTGCATATCCTTATCGAAATTTTCCTTTGAAAAATTGTCGACAAACATATTGCCCGCCGCGGTTAGCGCGGTGATCGTATAGCTGATATGAACCCGGGAGGTCTGATTGCCGCCCTCTGCAATGCGGATTGCCACCAGGGCCACCCGGGAGCCCGGGGTGACGCGGACAAACTCGGTCTCGCAGGTGACATCATCTCTTTTGGTGATGGTCCAGATGGTCTGTTCGCCCGCACTTTGAGAGGTAAACACGCAGCCGTATTCGGCCACACCCGATTGCGAATATATCAGATCATAATCCCAGCCATCGAGCCACTCGGCTTCTTTGACCGGGCAGATTAAAGCATGCACAACCGACGGTTGGGCCTCAATGGTCTGCACGTATTGGCGGGTGACTCTTTTGGCCGTAAAGTCTGAATCGTTGGCTGAACTCATGGGCATCTCCTGTTTTCTGAAGGGGACCTCGTGTTGGATCTCAAATTTTATCCTGCCAGTGCTAAAATTTGTTTCAGATTCTTAACGATAGTAACTTCGTTTTTCAAAAAGCCGCTTTGAACACCATCCGGCTGCGAACCGGCATGCACAAAATCCAGTGCCCGGGCGTCAGTGGGGTTGTCGGTTCGCGTGATGAATACCGGTTGAATTCCGGCGGCGACGGCGCCGGCCACGTCATCATGTGTATCCCCGACATAGATGGCATCCGTTGCATTAATCCCGGTGCGCTTTAACGCCAGCGCAAAGATGGCCGGGTCCGGCTTTTTAACGCTGACTTCACTGGAAATGATGACGGTGTCAAAGACCGTGGCCCATCCGTTTTCAGATAATATGCGCCGCACGTGCGGCGGGTGATCGAAATTGCTCACCAGGCCGACTGTTTTGCTGCGGCGCTTTAAATCCCTGAGCACCGGCATGGCCTCAGGGTCGATGGAGACATGCGATTGCCACGCAGCGGCGATTTGATCGGCGATATCACGCAGGCTGCCCGTATCAGGCTGATGGTCGAGCGTCGCGCACAGGCGTTGAATCCGGCGTTCCAATTCGGTTAAATGATCCTGTCTGCCGGCCGGCGCCGGTGCACTGAAAAAGCCGTCGCATGCCTGTGAAAAGGATGTCCTGGAGCTGTTCAGCCCCTGGGCTTTTAACAGGTCGTAAAATGCCGTCAGCCAGTCATTCCAGGCCTGCTTCATGTCCCCGTAAATCAGCAGGGTCCCGTAAAGGTCAAAAAAAAATCCCTGTATGCTCATTTTTTATCCAGCCATTGATACATGACAAAGGCATCAACAAAACCCTTTTCGCGGTGATTGAATGCCTTTGGAAGGGTGCCGATGATGTCAAATCCCAGATCCTGCCACAGCTTGACCGCACCGCTATTGGTGCTGACCACCAGGTTATACTGCATGGCCTTAAAACCAAGCCTGCGGGCCTCATCCAGCGAATGCTGGCACATGGCCCGGCCGATACCGTTGCCGCGGGCGCTGGCGCGAACCATGTAGCCGCAATTGCACACATGCGATCCCAGTCCCGCCTGGTTGGCTTTGATGTAATAGGTCCCCACGATGTCGTCATCAAGGACGGCTACATAGGTGGCCTGCGGCTTTTCCATCCAGAGATGAAAAGCCTCTTCCCGGGTGGTTTCCGGCACAAACGGATAGGTATCACCCGCGCGCAAGACTTCATGAATAACGGGCCAGATCTGTTCAAATCCGTCATGACGTGCCAATTTGATTTCCAGCATTGTTGATCCTTCACGTTTCGGCTGCCGAAGGTCAGTCGCAGCCAGG
>JAHEIW010000418.1 GCA_024639185.1 Deltaproteobacteria bacterium
GTTTTGCAAAGCGGTTTTGAACTGGGGCGGAATTTACCGGCCACGGTTCTGGATCCCATCAAGACCCGCGGCATCCGAATCTATCTTGAAATCGTCAACCACACCCGGCATCCCATTGTTAATCCATTGATCAGCGCCAGAGTATACAATGCTGCCAAATCCAAAAACAGTGTGCATTTAAAGCAAGACACCGGCAACGGTTCCTTCTTCAGCTACCTACAAATGCGCGAGCTGGAAAAAAAATTCGCACCCGCTAAACCCAACAGCTGTCACTACCTGGACAAACCGGTGGCGCTGATTGAAGATAAAAAGAATGCCGTTAAAAACGCACGCGTCCTTTTGAACGGTCCCGACAATGCCTGTGAAGCCACGCGTGCCTTGTGCGCCGTTGCGCGGCGTGACTTTTCACCCACCAGTGAATGCAGCCATGAATATGCCACCTCCAAACTTGCAGAATCCTTTAAAAATTCACCTTGTGTGCTGGCGCTTAAATATTTTCCGAATTTGATCGAACATCGCGATATCATCAATTTAGCCTGTGACGGCAAAATCAAAGCACTCTATTTCTACGAACCTTCATGCGAACATGGCCCGTTTCTTTCACAGCTGGATCATAATCGTCTGCAGGAATTCCATGCTTTTGGTATTGAAGTGTACTGGGTATCCGGTTTGAACGGTTGCCTGATGGTTCACACCATGCGTGACGGCATGGGTTATTTTGTGTTGCCCGAGCGGTTGGCCGATTTTCATAAGTCGATGCTGTTTGCCTTTTATGGCTCCAACATGCGACTTTCCAGGGAAGGCCAGGGGCGACTGGGGGATCTTATGGATGCCCTGATTGCATTCTGGGGTCAGAGTATCGGCATCGTCACCGGGGGCGGCAGCGGGGTCATGGAGCAGGCCAACACTCTGGCACGTAACCGTGGCATTTTGTCCGGCGCCAATTTTTTGGATATTACCGATCAATCCATGACCACCGATGTCGATTTTTGCCAGGTCTTTCAAGCCACCTGCCGCCATAGCAGGCAAAAATGGTTTGAGGTGGCATCTTTTCCAATCTTCAATGTCGGCGGTCTGGGCTCACTGGAAGAACTGGGGATTACGCTGTGTAATATGAAGCTTTCCATTCTGGAACAGGTCCCGGTCATCCTGTTTGATACCGAGAGCCGTAAAGGGTACTGGAATGGCATCGACCAGCAGATTCATGACATGATCCATCATGGCCGGGCGCCTGCCTGGATTCAGGACAACATTGTGATCACCGACGATCCGCAAGAGGTTATTAACGCTTATCGTACCCGCCTTCAATTATTCTAAGTTTCCATCCGCAAATGGCCCTTTTTCCGCTAAGCTGTGTTCTCCACGGATTTGTGCCTCAACGTACTTTAAGTACGCCTCGACACAAATCCTTGTGCGGCCGCGCTTAGCGAAAAAATTTCTCATTTCCGAATAGGAAACTAAATTCTATAAATCATTAGTTCACTTAATCGATGGTCGGGAAATGTGATAGGATTTTTTCAATTCTGGCTAAGACAGCTGTGCATTTGAGCATTTCAATGAAAATAAGATCTGATGCGAAATACCATATTGTTTGCGGAGCTTTAAGCGTGATTTATTATTTTTAAGACAATTTTAAGTCAATTCAAAAAACCTATTACTTATTTTCGGCAGTATAAATAGAAAAACCTGGTTCGATCTGATCATCTGAGAGGGAATTTTGGATTGCTGACGCAGGATTCTCAATCTTCGAGTTTATAGCGGATTCTGAGGACGCCCTGATTAAAGGCCGTGGAGGTGATTTTAAATGTGCCGATTTCAGCGGTTGAGCCGACATGGGGTCCGATGCACGGACAGTGGTCGTAATCACCCATGCTGACGATCCGAATCCGATCTCCGGCATCTGCGGGCAGTTTTGCGACATTGTAGCGTTTTTCAGCCTCTGATTTGGACACATAGTGTTCGCTTACCGGCAGGTCCGACTGGATAATGCAGTTAACCCGGGCCTGGATGTCGTCGATTTCGGCTGCACTCAACGCCTTTTTAAAACGGTAGTCGCATTTTGATTTCTTGCGCTCGATATGTGCGTTAAAGCATCGGCCGCAATGATAAATGCGGTCCATCGTCTGGTTTAAAATATGTTCGGCTGAATGCATGCGGGGGTCATA
>JAHEIW010000152.1 GCA_024639185.1 Deltaproteobacteria bacterium
AAATTTAAAAGAGGAAGGATTGACGATGCAGGATACTTCTCAAATGGACCCCCGACAAAGTGAAATGGCCAGTCAGGCGTATTTACAACAGCTCAAAGCAACCTTTGAGCAATTGCCCAATGAAATTCCACTTTTTCTGTTTACGGCCAAAGGCCACGAGGATGTGTTCACAAATGCCAACCGGGAGGTGATTCGCGCATTTCGCCAGTTGAGCGACAAGATCACCCTGCGAGAATATAATCTAGATCACGAGCAGGCCAAACAGTGGAATGTTACCCATTCCCCCACGCTGGTGATTGCTCCGGAAAAGTATACCATTCATTGGCTCGGGGCGCCCATGGGCGAAGAGGCGCGCACATTTTTGGAAATACTGATCCTCATCGGTCTGGGGCAAAGCCAGCTGAGCGATCAAGCCTTAAAGGTGATTCAAAAAATCGATTCCGAGCGGCATGTCAAGATATTCGTCAGCCCGACCTGCCCGTATTGCCCCCAGCAGGCCATCAATGCGGTCAAGGCTGCCATTGAAATGCCGCATAAGATTTCGCTGGAAATTATCGATATCCAGAGCGAACCGGAGCTGGCCGATCAGTATTCGGCCCAGAGCGTGCCTCAGGCATTTGCCAACGATGTCCTCATCGGCCAGGGTGCTCAACCGGAAGAAGTTTTTGTTCTGTCGCTGGAAAAATTAGAAGCCCAGACCATTTTTATACCGGACAGTGATGCCGAGCTGGTTGATACCGATTTGTTGATTGTAGGCGGCGGACCGGCTGGCTTAACGGCCGGCATTTATGCGGTCCGCAGTGGATTGCGCACGGCCATCGTCGAACGGGACGCCCTCGGCGGTCAGGTGGCCACAACGCCAATCGTTGAAAATTACCCCGGCTTTACATCGGTGGGCGGTAAATCACTGGTGGACATCATGGTCAGCCATGCCTTGCAATATGTACAGATCTTTCAGGGCGAAGCGGTTGTGGACATCCAATCCGGACCGCCATTTACGGTTAAAACCAATCGCCGACAGTTTAATACGAAAACTGTCCTTTTGGCCACCGGTGCCAGCCATCGCCACCTGGGAATCCCCGGTGAGGAGCGTCTGGCCGGAAGAGGGGTTAGCTACTGCAGCACCTGCGACGGACCGCTTTTTAAGGGCAAAAAGGTGGTCATGGTGGGCGGCGGCAACAGCGCGGTTACCGAAGCGCTGCATCTTTTCCACATGGGCATTGATGTGACCCTGATTCATCGGCGCGATAAGTTACGTGCCCAGGAATTTTTAGCCCAGCAGCTGGTTGACAATAACATCCCGGTGCTGTGGGACACCGAAGTCAAAGAAATCCGGGGAGAAGAACGGGTCGATGAAGTGCTGCTGATCAACAACAAATCAAATGAAAAAACCGAATTTCAAACCGCCGGTGTCTTTATTGCCATCGGCTATGAGCCGGCGGTGGAGCTGGCTGAAAAATTCGGTCTCAAAATCAACACAGACGGTTATATCCAACAGGACGGCAAGCACCGCACCACTATTCCGGGGGTATATTCGGCCGGAGACGTGGAAGGGGGTTACAAGCAGATTGTTACCGCTTCGGGTCAGGGCGCAGAGGCCGCCATGACCATTTTTGAAGATTTGATTAATCCCTACTGGCTGGACGGCAAAAACGGTTAATTCGATTAATTATCGCCCGGCAGCGCTGTTACAATTGTACAGCGCCGGCCGTCACAGCCACCGTATTTTTTTGAACCAAAAAATAAGCCCGATGCCGATCAGTAGCAAAATGGCCGTCACTACCACAAACGCCCATTTGTATTCGGCTCCTGGTATACCGCCCACATTGATACCGAGCAAACCGGTCAGCAACCCCAGGGGCAGAAAAATAGCCGCCACAATGGACAGCAGATACATGGCTTTGTTCATCTGTTCGGACAGCCGGTTATTTAGCTCTTCTTGGGTTACGGCTGCCCTCTCTCTGGCTGAATCAATATCGTCAACAAAGCGGGCGGTTCTTTCCACGACTTCTCGCAGGTGGGAGCGAGCATCGTCAGCCAGCCAGCCGATGCGATCGATAATCAGGCGGGCCAGTACGTCTCTTTGAGGGGCAATATAGCGCCGCAGGCTAATCGATGTCCGCCGCAGATGCGCTAATTGCGATCGCAGCTCCTGGCTATCTGCCGTTAAAACTGAATCCTCCAACGCGCCGACATTGTCATCCAGTTCAGCGACCACATCTCCCATGCGATCGGCGATACGCTCAGCGGCCATTACCAGAAAATCAGCGGCCGAGCAGGGGCCTTTACCAGCTTCGATATTATGTCGGATATCTTGTATGGCCCGCACGATCCGGAATCTCATCGAAATGATCCGCTGTTCGGTTAAAAGCATACGGATCGCCACCATGTCATCGGGGTCTGACCCCGGGTTACAATTTACACCTCTGAGAATAACGAGCAACCCGTCATCCGTCTTAATATTGCGGGGTCGCGTTTCCCGGTCCAAGAGCGAATCACACGTCAGCGTATCAAGTCCGCTTTTTTCTTGCAGCCAGGACTGCGCTGCGTTGATCGTTGAATCCAAATGGACCCACAGCAGGCCCTGTTCAGGTTTCCATGCGCCGATTGCAGCCCAGTCAAGGGCTTCTCCGCCACCTTTGCCATCAATCAAATATGCACACACTAAAGCGTTTTTTTCACTCATGGCGATCTCCGTCCGGGGTGTATGTCACCGTTTCACCTGCTAGTATTTTCAGGTTTAGATGGCGTTTGTCGTCGTTGGCCAGGAATACGGTGCGGCTTGGGAAGGCAAAATCGATGCCTTCAGCATTGAATCTGCTGAGTATCTCCAGGCAGGTACGCTGCTGCCATTCCTGCATGGCCCAGTAATCGGCCGGATGATACCAGACAACGACCATGATGTTCAGGCTCCAGTCATTGAAGCCGTTAAAGTACACCCGGGGTGGAAAATCCGGATGCATGCCTTCGTGGTCATTCAATATCTCTTTAATGATCGATACGGCCTTTTCAACTTTGTCGGGTGCTGTGTCATAAGTGATGGTGATATTCGTCAGCCAGCGAATATGCGGGCGCTTGGCAATATTTTCCACGCCCGAGCTAACGACTTTTTCGTTCGGAATGGTCACCAGGTGGCCGGTTAAGGTCCGGATGCGGGTGCTGCGAAAACCTACATCCTCGACAACACCGTCATATTTATCGATCGTGATCCGTTCGCCGAGTTGGAAAGGTTTGTCGAAAAGAATGGTCAGGGTACCGAAAAGATTGGCAATAGAGTCTTTGGCCGCCAGTGCGACAGCAATTCCGCCGATGCCCAGAGAAGCCAGCAAAGGACCGAGTTCAACACCGGTTAGATTTTGGATGATTAAAACGCCGCCGATAATAACGATGAAAACGCGCAGGGTTCTGCCCGCCAGTGGCGCCAGGACATCATCGATGGCGTTATCGGTGGATGCGGCCCAGTTTTTGAGCTTAAAATCCACAATCGACACCAGCTTGAATATGAACCACACAAGCGCAACGGCAGCGCCCAGTTCAGCTGCTTCCCGGGCAACGGAATGCACCAAATTGGTCCCGTCAGGCTTGCGAAAATGCAAAAACAAGGGTGTTAAGACCAGATATATGCCATAGACCCAGATAAACAATGACAGCGGTCTGGCAACTGATTCCAGGATCAGGTGCCTGATGGGCATGCCTTCCTTTTCGTCCTCCATTATTTTTTTCCGGCGATCGATGGCCAGCCGCGCCACGCGCTCGACGAGCAGCACACTAAAGAGCAATAGAAAACACAGGATTAATTTAAGCCAGGTAATACCATATAAAGTCTCTGTACCAATCCATTTCCCAAACCGCGTAGATGCTTTTCGGGTAATATCATCCACCTGGTTTCCGACTTTTTCACCGACCTCATCCAACCTATTCGGCGCTGTGGGGAGTTTTTCTGATGAGCGGTCAGATGGCGATTCGGTTTTTGTTGTGCCCTCTACGGCGGGTGTGGTTTTGTTTTGTGCCCACCGTGATTCAACACTTGATGCCCAGCTTGGCGCCTGTAGACTCGCCCATAAAGTTATTGTTGAAAGTAACAATGATAAACACCAAAGCCGCTTTGTTTTTGAATACATGATTCCCCCAGATTTACTGACCGTGCAGTTAAAGATCGCAGAAACCGATTTCATGGTTTAAAAGTTAACAGCTATCGGATGACCAACAGCATATAAAAGCCTGCAGATATCAAAGTGGACGGCTAAATCTTATGTATTTCATTTTTTTTGTCAAGCGGGTGACGGTTGGGATTGACATTCAACCATAAATTCTGGATAGATGTCGTTTCGCAAATCATCCAAATTGGCGGAATGGGTGGTTTTATTTGACAACACAATTTGATACTATTAATCTATTTATCCTTTCTAACGATTTTGATAATTGGGTGACCCCACACCTGCATCACCGCGTTTGTGTCAGGAGAAAAACATGCAGCGCATAATGAAAAGGCATATCGCTATTCTGATGATCGTTGCGCTTGGGATAGGGTTGGCTTTATCCCAGATTCAAGCCCAGCAGAGCACAGCGCCCCCATCAACGGCGGCTGCATCCTCAGCCATAACGATTGATGGGCTAAAATCCAGGCGCCTTGCGATCGAAAATATGACCGATATCGATGCCGCGGTTAAAACCGACAGCCTCAAAAACATCGACCAGGCAATAGCGTTTTTGGAGCTGGCCGGCAACACCAACATAAAGGCAACCGAACTCTCACAGCTTATCCAAACAGCCCCACAGCGGTTGAAAAAATTGCAAGCCGAGTTGAAAAGACCGGTGAAGGTGCCTGAGAATATTGCAGAACGCGCGCAGCAGATGAGTAGGTTAAAACGCGACCAGCGCGTCAGCCAGAAAGAAGCTGAACTGGCGACAGCTCAAAACAGGCTGCGAGGTTGGAGTGACCGCCTGGCCGACGAGAATAACGCCATCAAGCAGATACCCGAACAGCTTGCGGCTGCAACCAGCCGGCTTAATGCCATTCAAGCGGAGCTGAAAACCCTATCGAGCGCTACCGAGACCGATATGCGCACTTATGCCGCGGCGGCAAGCCTTAAGTCCGAGCGGGAAAAATTAACAGCCGAAATCAAAGTCATCCAGCTGCGACAACGCAGCCAAAATCTGCTCATCGAATTGTTCAGCACGGAACGCGATGTCGCTCAGAAAGCGGTGGAAAGCCGTGATAAAATGTTGAAAATCTGGCAGGCCGAAGTTCTGCAACGCCGCCAGCAGGAGGCGACCCAGGCACGGGAGGATGCCCAGGATGCCATTGGCGCGGGTCCCCTGCTGCCAAAAATTGTCCAGGACCAGTTTGACATCAACATTCAACTGGGCACCGAGCTGGAACAGATTACCCGGGAAGAAGCTGTTCTGGCCGGAAAATATGAAGAAGATCAATCCCGCCTCAAAACGATGGAAACAGAATTTGACACGGCCAAAAAGAGGGTTGAATCCGCCGTGTTGACCGAGGCCATCGGATTGGCGCTGCGGTCACAGCGCCTGAGCCTGCCGAGTGCCGATCGCTATTTTACGGATTCTAAAGCCCGCCAGGTCAGAATGAGCGAAATCAGCGAAAGGCAGATCGAGTTGGATCAGTTGCTGCGTGAACTTTCCGATCCCAGGGCCCTGGCCGATAGCGTGATCGGTTCCGTCAGCTTTCTATCGGATGTCGACCGGCAGTCATTCGATTTGAAAATCCAGGAATTGGTCGCCAATCGCCTGGATGTCATTCAAAAATTGAAATCCGGCTACGACCGGATCTTCAAATTGAAACAGGATATTGAATTCACTGAACAAAAACTGCTCCAGACCGCCGAGGATTTTGGCGAATTGCTCGATCGTCATCTGCTCTGGATTCGCAGCTCCAAGCCGATCGGTATCGGCGACATCCAGAAGCTGAAAATCTCACTGGGATGGTTCTTCCAACCGGTTTCCTGGGGTCATTTCCTCAAGGATATGGGCCGGGCATTCCGTCTGCAGACAGCCGTTTGGATAATCGGCCTGCTGATCGGTTTGTTTCTGATCGTCAGTCGCAGATGGGTAAAAAGAAAACTGAAGGATATCGCCGAATGCGTCCAGCAGCAGGTGGAGGATTCCATCCTGCTGACGTTCAAAGCCCTGGGACTAACGGTCCTGCTGGCCGCTGCCTGGCCGTTCCTGCTGGTATTTCCAGCCATTCAACTGGCAGGCCTGCGTCAGGCGGACGCGTTCAGCACGGGCGTGGGCGGCGGCCTCATCTATGCCACCCGTATCTTTATTTTTCCGGTCCTGTTCTACCATATCTGCCGTCAAAACGGTCTGGCCCAGGCCCACTTTCAATGGCCGGAGTCAGCCCGCCGGACCTTAAAGCGCAATCTGGGCTGGGTGATTCCGGTTATAGCGGTATTTTCCTTTTTCATCGGGTCGATGGAAACCGTGAAAGAATTTGAATACAGCGATGCGCTGTCAAAATTGTCTGTCATGATTCAGATGCTGGCCGTATCCATTTTTATGGCGCGCATTTTGAGATTCAGCGGCGGCATCACAGCCATATTGATTGCAAAACACCCCCAGAGCTGGCTGTGCCGTCTGCGATACGTCTGGTATCCTCTGGCCATTCTGCTGCCGCTCTTTATTTTCTGGCTGGCGGTGATCGGGTATTTTTATTCTGCGATCGAAATACGCAATCTGCTCCGCAATACCGCAGCGCTTTTTTTGGGTTTGCTGGTCTTCAACGACCTGGTGCTGCGCATGCTGATGCTGGCACGCCGCAGGATTGCGATAAAAAAAGCCATCGCTGATCAGGAGTTGCATCTTCAAACAACCTCCGGCACCGAAGCTGCCGCGGATGCCGGCGGCGGTGCCCGGTCATTGCAGATGGAAAGCATCATCGAAATGAGTAAAATTGATGAACAATCCCGTAAGATTTTGAGACTGGTTCTGTTCATCCTGGCGCTGGCAGGAATCTGGACCATCTGGGACCCTGTTTTTCCGGCTTTCGGCATCCTGCAGGATATCCAGTTCTGGAGCTACAGCACGACAGTGGATGGTGTTGCCAGCTCGGTCCCCATCACCCTGGCCAACATCTCCATTGCAGTTATCGTGGCCGTGACAACGATCATTGCCGGCCGTAACCTGCCGGGTCTGCTGGAAGTTATTTTGTTGAGTCGCTTGCCGATGGAACCCGGTGCGCGATATGCTTATTCAACCGTCACCCGATACGCGATTACCGCAATAGGTGTCATTATTGTTTTCAATACGATCGGTGTCAAATGGGCAAGTTTACAGTGGCTGGTTGCGGCCCTGAGTGTCGGCCTCGGTTTCGGGTTGCAGGAAATTGTGGCAAATTTTATCTGCGGCCTGATCGTTTTATTCGAGCGGCCGTTCAGGGTCGGTGATACGGTCACCATCGGTGATATCAGCGGGACCGTGGCGCGCATCCGCATCCGGGCGACGACTATCGTTGACTTTGACCGCAAGGAATTGATCGTCCCCAACAAAGAGTTTGTCGTCGGCCGCTTGATCAACTGGTCCCTTTCAGACAAATACATCCGGATTCGGATACCGGTGGGGATCGCTTACGGCTCCGACACCAAACTGGCGGCCGAACTGCTTGTGCAGGCCGCCCGTAAAAATCCGCAGGTTCTCTCCGAACCGGTTCCGGATGCCATCTTCAAGGGCTTTGGCGACAACAGTCTGAACTTTGAACTGCGGGTATATATCGACGGCATTGATCACTGGTGGCAGATGCTGCACAAATTGAACGTTGCGATTGATGACACATTCAAAGAAGCGGGGGTGACGATTGCCTTTCCGCAGCGCGATGTGCATCTGGATGCAACCGGCCCGCTGGAGGTCCGGGTGGT
>JAHEIW010000419.1 GCA_024639185.1 Deltaproteobacteria bacterium
TAAGTGCAGCCGACATCGACGTCTGTGCACTGGCCAACAACCATGTTATGGACTGGGGGCATGCCGGTCTTATGGAAACCCTGGCAACGTTACAAATGGTTAACATCAAAACTGCGGGGGCGGGATCAAATGCCTTTGCTGCCGGCGCGCCGGCGGTCATTGCCGTTGGCGGGCAACAACGGGTTCTCGTTTTTTCATTTGGAATGCCCAGCAGCGGTATTCCTTCCAGCTGGGATGCGACACCGGACCGGCCGGGGGTGAACCTGCTGCAGAATTTAAGCGCCCAATCCGTGCGCCATATTCAACAACAAGTTGAGGCCATAAAGCGCGCCGGCGATGTCGTGGTGGCGTCGATTCACTGGGGTGGCAACTGGGGTTACGACATCCCCCGCCGCCAGACTGAATTTGCCCATCGGCTGATTGATGATGCCGGTGTGGATATTGTCCACGGGCATTCATCGCATCATGTCAAAGTAATTGAAGTCTATAAAGAGAAACTCATTCTTTACGGCTGCGGGGATTTTCTAAACGATTATGAGGGCATTGGCGGATATGAAAAATTCAGGCCGGATTTATCCCTAATGTATTTTGCCACGCTGGATTCGACGACCGGAAATCTCCTGGACTTGCAGATGGCGGCCATGCAAACGAGGCGGTTTCGAATTCAACGCGCCTCTCAAACCGACACCCGTTGGCTGAGTGAGACCTTAAACAGGGAAGGGCGGTCGATGGGTACCCGCACAGTGAGGCATTCTGCTAATCGCTTGGCCCTTCAGTGGGATTAAAAACTAAAAAAACGTTTTCTTTGGTTGACTTGGCAACCAACATTGATCCAAAATGGCGGCGAAGGGAATGACAACAAATAGGGTAAAAGGGAGGGCAACTTGAATTCACCGACGATTCTGGAAATTTAAGGGACGTCCATGAAATTATAACTTTTCTTTCATAACAGATCGTGGTACGCTTAGTATATGCCACGCCAAGCGCGCATAGACGCACCGGGTGCGCTGCAACACATCATTGTCAGAGGCATTGAGCGCAAACGCATCTTTTTTGATGATCAAGATCGCGACAATTTTGTGGCCCGGTTGACCACGGTGCTGCCTGAAAGCATGGCGCGTTGCTACGCCTGGGCTTTAATTCCCAATCATTTCCATTTGCTGTTGTGCAGCGGCCCTGTTCCCATTTCAACGGTGATGCGTCGTTTGTTGACCGGATATGCGGTATCCTTTAATCGGCGCCATCAACGCCACGGGCAGCTGTTTCAAAATCGATACAAATCCATCCTTTGCCAGCAGGAACCTTACTTACTCGAGCTGGTGCGCTATATTCATCTCAATCCGCTGCGGGCAGGGGTTGTTCCCGATTATAAATCGTTGGATAAGTTTGCATACAGCGGGCACACGACCCTTTTGGGCCATAAACGGCATCCGTTTCAGGATGTCGGCACAATCCTGGCCTTCTTCGATAAAACCCCTTTAGCGGCGCGCAAAAAATACCGAGTTTATGTACAAAAAGGTATCGACCACGGCCGCCGACCGGATCTGATCGGTGGCGGGCTGATCCGTAGCGCCGGGGGGTGGGCGGCCGTCAAAGATCTGCGACGTGCAAATGCGCGCCTCAAAGGCGATGAACGCATCCTGGGGGATAAGGATTTTATCAATTCCGTTTTGGAAATCGCCCAGGAGCAGCTGGCGCACAAATATCGGCTGGCTGCTGAAGGATTTGATTTTGAAAAGGTCGTCGAGCGTGTTGCTGCTGTCTTTAGCATTGAAACAAACCAGGTTCTGGCTGCCGGCAAACACCCGCCGACCGTTAAAGCCCGCAGCGTGCTTTGTTATTGGGCTGTGCGGAAGCTTGGTATGAATGGCACGGCCGTGGCCGAAAAATTGGGGTGTTCGCAGTCATCGGTGAGCAAATCCGCCAAGCGCGGCGAGACGATTGCATCTCAAAATAACCTGAAACTGATGGAAAGGTAGAAAGTTATAATTTCATGGACGTCCCTAAAAAAAATACGAGCTGGCGAGACTATCAGGCTAGGCTGCAAAAAGCGCAAAGAGGCGAGCAGCGCAAAAAAAAGGTGCGCCGATATGTTCGATTTGTTTTGCCTTTTGTCGTGGGCTGTCTGGCTGTCTATGTTGCTATCACAGGCTCTTTTG
>JAHEIW010000420.1 GCA_024639185.1 Deltaproteobacteria bacterium
CTTTACATCCAGGAAATCGACATCCAGGAGGAAATCACACGCTACTGGCGGGATATCCACCGGTATCTATCCAGCTTATTCAACACCACCGGGCTGGATGAAATCCTGGCTGAAGAGCTGGCCATTTTGCCCGGCATGGAAGAAGTCAGTTTACTTTTGTATATCAATCAGTATGTGCAGGAAAAAGAATATGATGTGATCATACTGGATTGTGCACCCACCGGGGAATCATTAAGGTTTATCAGTATACCGGCCACCTTAGAATGGTATATGCAAAAAATCTTTAAACTGGAAAGAACCCTGGCCAAATATGTGGGGCCGGTGGCCAAAAGATTCACCGATGTGCCCCTGCCGGACGATGATTACTTTAAAGCGCTTGAAGCGTTATTCGAGCGTTTACAGGGCGTTGACCAGATTTTAACCAATCCGAAAATAACCACGGTACGACTGGTCACCAATCCTGAAAAAGTGGTTCTTAAGGAGACCCAGCGCGCATTTATGTATTTTTGTTTGTACAAAATGAGCATTGATGCCATCATTATGAATCGCATTTTGCCTGAACACATCACAGATTCTTACTTTGAAAGCTGGATCAAAGGTCAACGGCAGCACCGTGAAGCCGCTGAACATATTTTTAATCCGGTACCCATTTTGTCGGTCGATCTGTTTCAGGGTGAAATCTTAGGATATGCCAAACTAAAGAAATTAGCGCGCCAATTATACGGTATAAAGAGCCCGCTGAAGCGATTCTATAAAGACGAGCCCTATCAGCTGGTCAAAGAAAACGGCAATTACCATCTGAAAGTAAAGCTTCCTTTCCTTATGAAAGAAGATGTGGAGTTGAACAAATTTTTTGATGAACTCATCATTCGGATCGGCGGTTTTAAGAGGAATATTTTACTTCCAAGACAGGTGGCTTCAAAAGAGCAGGTAAATGCGACACTTAACGGCCAGGTCTTGGACATATGCTTTGAAGGAGTTGAAGATGGCAGCCAAAAAGAGTGATCCCCAAATGGCTATTTGCCCCGTCGGCAAATTCTTTATGGACATTGAAAATGTCTTTGGAAAGAAATCGGATTTTTTCAAGCACATGACCCAATCGCGCATCGAATTTTTAAAAGGCATGCGAGCCTTGCTGGATGAGCGAATTGACACCCTTGAAAAAGAAAAGGCGCCCAAGAAAAAGAAACGCATGACGAAAATCAAGGTTAAATAAACGTCCGTGTGATATTTTTTGCGATATCATCGCGGTTGCGTGACTTTTCCGAGCAGCTGTCGATAATAAGCGTAATTTTCAAAGGGCACGTCTGCCCGCACCCGGCCATCTGCCAGCGGTATGTAGCCGCCTTCATCGATCAGAGGGGGAACCTTTTCATCGATTTCCCGCTTAATGGCGGCTTTGCCTTTGCGTAGCGCATCCAGATCAATGCCGCCGATCAAACGCAATTGGCGTCCAAATTCCTTTCGCAGGCTGCGGTAATCCATGGCCTCGATATTGACCTCGCAGGCCCACAAACAATTAAAGCCCCATTTCAGGATACCGGGAATTAAAATGCGGGCATTGGCAAATGTTTGAAAGCAAATGGTCGCCACCTTATGGTGGCGGATCACCTCCAGGATGGGCGCATAAGTTTGCAGCACAAATTCTTCATACATCTTTGGTGAAATCAAAGGCTGGTCGTTTCCGCCGATGGGCTCGCTGAATACGATTGCATCGATATCCACCTTCTGCAGAATGCAATCGGTTAAACGGGCTGCGAACTTACCCTGAATCTGCATTCGTTTGCGAACCACATCCGGTTGCTCGGTGAGCATCGTCATTAATTCGAAAAAAGATGCCCAATTACCCACGCCCATGGTCAGAAATAAGCCGCGGTGCACATACAGCATCAAGACATGATCTCTGTTTTGCCAGGCGCGGACCCGCCGGGACCATTGCCTGGGAAGGCGCTTTTTGTCGGCAGGATTCAGACGGCGCTTAAATTTTTTTAAGTCCGTCATTTTATCGTGCCTGGATATGAATTTGGGTCGGGGTTCCAGGTTCACTTCGATGCGTTCCCGCCGATCGGAAGGAAACAGCGTCGCCAGATCGGCATCTCGGGCCAGGCCCTGGGTGCGCCAGGCTTTCAGAACGTCTTTGCGGATGCCTTC
>JAHEIW010000421.1 GCA_024639185.1 Deltaproteobacteria bacterium
ATCGTTCTTCATACTGTCCGAGGTGGGCGTTGAGAGCATCAAACAGGTCGGCCTGATGATGCAGGACCGGCACTGCCAGAAGGCGTGCCAGGCTGCGTAAAAATCCCAAAGGGGTCACCCGCAGGTTAAACAGGTAGAAGATATCGTAGCGTCTTTCATCGATATCGGATTTAAAGCGCCTTAGGGTAATGCTTTTGCCTACGCCGGACGGCCCGCACAAAAGCGCGATACCTCGGGTTTCGAGCCATAGATTGAGCCCCTGCAGAAACTCTTTTTGCGAGGCAGCCTCGAACATTTTGCTGGCCCACATGTATTTGGTGAAGGGCATTTTAGCAAAGCCAAAATAGGATTTAAGGTGGATGGTTTCCGTATTCATAGGGGCCTCCCATCAGGTGATTTTTAATGTTTTCAAGATAAAAAGCCGTGTGCAGGTTATTGGGGTGCACGGCAAGCAATGTATCAAGGATGTGCTTGATTTTTTTGATATCAAAGGGACCATAGGAATTAAAAAAATCGGTACAGAGCTTTTGATCAAAGACCTTGGGGTCTATGTATTCACGCAACAGGGCAATAAATTCGGCCAACACTGCTGAAGAATCGGATTTTGGATTCTCTTTTGTGATGTCTCTTTTCTTTTTGTGCTGTTGGGTCAGCCAGCCCAGGTAGTCGGTTTTTGCTGAAGGTATTGTCGGTTCCGTTTTCGCCAGCGTCTGTTTAGGTGCACGATGAGGTGTGATGCGCAGCGGTTTGGCCCGTTGCACAAAATTGCCGTTGACATAGATTTCGATCTGATCAAGCCGTTCCGGATCATAGCGAACTTCGACCCGTTTTTTTACAAGATCTGGTGCCACTTTGTACTTTTTGTTGAACAGGCGTATGACGCCGGTTTTGTCGGCCGTTCGAAGTTCACGCCACAAGAAGGCCATGCGGATTTTTTCCTCTTGCAAATAGGTGATGCGGGATGCATCCTTTAACCAACGTTGCTTGGGGCTCATCTTAAGCTCGCTGTGTCGTCTGCGGTTGTACTCGACATCGATAAAGGCAAAGAATGCTTCGTTGAGCTGGTCGAGGGTTCGGATGGTTGATGCCTTGACTTCGGCAATGAAGTTGGTCACACAAAACCGGTTGAAGGCTTCGATTTTGCCATGGCCTTGCGGCCTGTAGGGTTTGGTATGGATGGGCCTGTGGATGTTAAGCTCGGCACAGATCAGCTGCATATGGTTGGCCCGGTAGACCTTGCCGTTGTCATAGTAAACGCGCACGGGTTTGCCATAGCGCTGCAAGGATCTTTTGAAGACAAGTTCAAGAGCCGGCAGGTCGCCTTTAAAAAAGAAGCGGCCATAGAGCACAAGCCGGGAGGCATCATCGATAAAGGCATAAAGATAGGTGCGCCGCATTTTGTCTGTTTTTTCAGGATCCGGCAACCAGGGGCCCTGAAGCATGTCGGACTGCCATAAATCATTGGCATAATCGGCCGCAAACCGATCCAAGTCCCTTTTATCAGGCGGTTTTAACTTTCTTTGGGACAATCCTTTGGCTTGAAGGGCGCGATGCAATGTCGAGCGGCGCAAAAGGCCCGGCGGCGCAAGCTGCATGTTTTCCATAATGGCGATAATGCGATCGATGGTGCGTTCGGGCACCTCGAGTTTGAGGCCGCAGGCGGTCTCGATAATTTCTTTGGGTATGGCACGACAGCCTTTGTCCGACCGTGGTTTGTCTTTCAAGGCCTCAAACCCGCCGTTTCGATAAAGCCTTATCCAGTAACGAATGGTGTCGGGTTTGGCGGTAACAATTTCGCCGTTTTCGAGCATCCACGTTTTGTTTGAAAGATGTTCGAGCATTGCCCGACGTTGTCCGCGGGATGGGTTTTCTGCCAGATAGGCACTGATGATCTTAAATCGCAAAAGCGCCTTTTGTACGATACGATTATTTTCTGTCATGACACACCTCCTCGATTATTGTGCCTTATCAAAGGGGCGGCGGCGTGGCGATGACAGGTTTTGTGGGATGTGTGGTTTAAAGGATGGGATCGAAAAAAGGACAAAAATCCCTGTTTCCCTGGCGCAGGATCTTTGATAAGATCACATCAGGAATCGTAAGTGCTTTTGCTGTGCTGCGGTTCTTGCCCGGGCCATGAGGAGACAGGGCGCT
>JAHEIW010000422.1 GCA_024639185.1 Deltaproteobacteria bacterium
CCGTTTCCAAAAATGACAATCCAGGGATAAGATTTGCTGTAAGACTTGACCACAACGGGTTTGCTAAATGAATATCCCATGTCATCGCGATGGTCCTCGCTGGTATCCGTATTCGGAAATTCCCACAGAACATCGTCTTTTGACATGCTGTCCGGCCGGGTAACGTCCAGCGCAAAATAGCCTTTTCCCCCGGCGCCCAGCCCGCTCACCAGAAGGGTCTGTTCCCCGCTCGTATATAGCAGGTTTTGGCCCTTTTGCACGATGGGGGTCGCATCCACAAAAAATTTATGACTGTAGTCGGGATCTGCAAGGTCTTTGAGCTGATCAAATACCAGATAGGGCACATAGGAAAACAGTTCGTTTCCACCCTTGGCCTCATGCGCATGCAGCATGCCGTCATTGGCGCCAAAATAAACGACATCATCGAAAAATACCGGTGACGAATGCACGACATCACCCAGCATATTAATCCGGTTGTCGCTGCTGCCGGGTTCCTGGCCCCTTATGAAATTAACAGTATTTTCAGCATCTTTTCCCAACTTTTCTTTCTGATCATCGGTCAAATAGGTAAATTCGAACAGCTGACCGGATGTTTGGCCGTCAAAGGTCAGGATGTGGCGCATTTGCCAGGACTTGCTCTGCAACTGGACCGCGGCCGACCATTCGATCGGATCTTCAATGACCGCTCCGGTCACCGGATTTGTGCGCAAAGCCTTAACATCTCCAAACCATAGATAATCGATATAGCTATAGCTGCTCTGGTAAAGGAAAATGTCCGGTCCGATCTTGCCATACATCCGGTCCCCGTTGACTGAAACCGAGGCCACCGAGGTGGGCTGGCGGCCTTTGATGTCTTTTATGATCTGCTGCAAGCCTTCAACCAGTTTTTTGGGCTCGCCGGCATTGACGAACACACCACGACCGTTGACGGTCGCATGCCACAAATCGTCAATGGATTCCGGCATGCGGGTGGCGGTCACCTCCGGCCAGACCACATATCTGCCATATTGGCGGGGTTCATCTTTTTTAATGATGTATTTCATGTAATCCGGGCGGGTGCGATCGTCTTCATAATCCTTGGGGTTGAGGGTGCCGATCACCCCGAAAGCCACCGCAAAGGTGACCATATGCTGATGGGAGGCCTGGTCCCATTTGTTGGTCGGCACGAGATTGTCCACCTGGGGGAGCAGATCCTGAGCATAAAAATACAGGGCCGTGTCTGCCAGCGTATCCTTATAATTATCACGAAACGGCTGACTGTCCCCGCCCCACTCGCCGTATGGATCAGAACTGCTGCCGTCCGTGTTGCCTTTGAATGCGCGACTCTGATCGGTGTAATAGCCATCGGTGACCACCAGCGTAAAAGACTGCTGGCAAGCGTCGCCTTCTGCCGGATAAGGAGGATCGCCTTTGACGCCCTCCAGACTTCCGTCATTGGTCTGGTAATATTGACCGATTTTTTCCAGGCCCTTTTTGAGCGGGGTCCCGCCCCGCGATACATATGCATACAAATTCTCAACGAGGACATCGGTTTCATCTTTATATTCACCATTGATAACCGCTCTGACCGGTTTCAGGGGGACAACCACTTTTTTATTGATGCCCAGTATGCCCATACGGACATCGGTTAAGTCCGGGTCGCTCATAACCCGGGCGATGGCGGCTTTGGCCACAAATTCCCGTCGGCGATGATAGGTAAACCAGTTGGCAAAATTCTGGCGATCTGAATCATAATCCCGATAGATATCGGCCGGCGGACCGGGCTCAATGGTCAGGGTTTGGATCTTATCCAGCGGCGCAACGCCGCCGTCGGTGGTAAAGGTATAGTATTTATTGACTTCGTCATCTTCGTCCTGAATCACCAGAAAATAGCGCCCATCGGTGGATTGGACAAAATAATGGGCCCAGGGGACCGTAACCTCGCCCACTTTAAAGGCCTTTTTATCCAGGTCGAGGGTTTTGGTCTGCAATGGATGAACCAACGGTTTTTCGGTATCGGCCGGTGGAAAGCTTTTTCCGCTGTAAGCGGGCCAGGGCTCATAGACGCTATTCGGATTGTAGTAAAGCGCGTTAACGGCGTGCCATTGTGCACGCCAGTATTTGCGGCCCTTCTCGCCTAAATATCGATATTCGTCGTCATAATTGTAGCC
>JAHEIW010000050.1:0-2309 GCA_024639185.1 Deltaproteobacteria bacterium
ATCTGATTTTACCACTTTGCTGAACATCTGGAATCATTACACCCACGTCTGGCAGACCCGCAAAAGCGGCAATCAACTCAAACGGTTTTGCCGGCAGCATTTTTTGTCCTACAACCGCATGCGCGAATGGCGCGATATTCATCATCAGATTCGCGCCATCTTAGAAGAATTCGGCATCGCCAAGCGGCAACGCAGTAAAAAAGGTTCTGCGCAGAATCTGAATCTGGACCGTGAACAGCCCTTGTATCAATCGATACACCAATCGATTCTCAGCGGTTATCTATCCAATATCGCCGAGAAGAAAGAAAAGAATTTTTTCCGGGCCACCCAGAATCGTGAGGTCATGGTTTTTCCCGGATCAGGATTGTTTGACAAGGCCGGCCGCTGGATCGTGGCCGCTGAAATGGTTGAAACCTCCCGGCTGTTTGCGCGCACGGTGGCCAATATTGAAAGTCACTGGCTCGAAGCGCTGGGGGGAGATCTGTGCCGCAGAACCTATCAGAATCCCCGCTGGCAAAAAAGCCAGAACGCGGTCATGGCCGATGAACAGGTCAGTCTCTTTGGTTTAATCATTGCCCGGCGAGCAGTTGCATATGGCCCCCTAAACCCGGATGAAGCCGCTGAAATTTTTCTACAATCTGCGGTTGTAAAGGGTGACCTGAAAAAGCCCCTGGCCTTTATGACCCACAACCGGCGCCTGAGCGATGATATCAAACGGCTCGAAGATCGCCTGCGACGGCACGATCTGTTGATCAGCGAAGAAGCCCTTTTTGATTTTTACGCTGCAAAATTACCGGGCGTCTACAGCGTGCAAATGCTGAAAGATCGGATCAAAAAAAAAGGCGGCGATCGATTTTTACGTCTGAATAAACAGGATCTGATGAATTATGATCCGGATGCCGGCGAACTGGCGCAGTATCCCTTGAGCACCAAAATTAAAGGACAGCAGCTTAAATATCGCTATCATTTTCAGCCGGGCCAGGATGATGACGGTATCACCCTTCAGGTGCCGGTTTCCCTAGCAGCCTCCGTACCGAAGGAAACCTTGGACTGGCTGGTGCCGGGGATGATCAAAGATAAAATTGAAACCCTTATCAAAGGTCTTCCCAAGGCCTATCGTAAAAAGCTGGTGCCGGTAAACGAGACCGTAGAGATCATTAACCGGGAGATGCCCCGGGGCAGGCAAGCGTTGCTTTCAGTGCTGGGCGAGTTTATATTGCAGCGTTTCGGGGTTGACATTCCCGCCACTGCCTGGCCGGTCGAATCCCTGCCGGATCATCTTAAAATGCGAATTTCGATGGTTGCCCCCGACGGGCGGGTGCTGCGTTCGAGCAGAGACACCGGCGTTCTCTCACAAGCTACGCGGGAAGATGTTGCAGCCGATGCGTTTGTAGCCTATCGCCAAAAATGGCAGAAGACGGGTATCACCTGCTGGGATTTCGGTGACCTGCCCGAGTTCATCAGCAGCCCCGCAAAGACCCTATCGAAATGGGTCGCCTATCCAGCGCTGGAAGCCGGTGACGATCCCGTCAAATCGGTGCGCTTAACATTGTTTTTACAGCGGGATAAAGCGCTTGCCGTTCATCGCCAGGGAGTTGCCGGTCTGTATAAAATCCATTTTGCAAAGGATTTGAAAATCCTGAAAAAAGGATTAAAATTGTCCGGGCAGTTTAAAGCGACGGCCGATTATTTCGGGGGCTCCACCCGCATTGCGCAGCACCTGATGGATCGGGTTATAGCGGATCTGTTTGCTAAAAATATCAGGACACAACATGCCTTCGACGCACAGGCCGAAAGCGTCTGCCCGATCCTTATTTCATACGGACAGAACCTGCTTGAATCGGCTCTGGTGGTCTTAAAGGCCTATCACCGGGCGCGTAAAGAATTTGATCAGTTAAAGCGGTCTCATCTGGCAAATACGGCTGTACAAATCTTTTGCCAGGATTTAATATCAGCTCTCCAGCGCCTGGTTCCGGATACATTTATCCATCTTTACGATGCTAAGCGGATGGCTCACATCGAACGGTATGTCAATGCCATGCAGATCAGGGCCCGGCGCGCTTTGCTGGACTTTGAAAAAGACCAGGCCAAAGACAGGGAAGTTAAAACCGTTGTGGCACGCCTGGATCAGTTGCTGCAAGCCCTTTCGCCCAAAGCAACGGCTGAAAAAAGAAAGGCGCTGGAAGAATTGTTTTGGATGATCGAAGAATACAAAGTATCCATTTTTGCACAGGAACTGAAAACCGCCTTTCCGGTCTCTAAAAAGCGGCTGGAAAAAAAGTTGGCCGAAATTAATCGAATGCTCTAAT
>JAHEIW010000050.1:2409-27523 GCA_024639185.1 Deltaproteobacteria bacterium
TTGTTTTGGATGATCGAAGAATACAAAGTATCCATTTTTGCACAGGAACTGAAAACCGCCTTTCCGGTCTCTAAAAAGCGGCTGGAAAAAAAGTTGGCCGAAATTAATCGAATGCTCTAATCCGCAATCTGCAATCCGCAATTTTGAATTGTGTTTCACACCATAGAAGAGGATAATTCCTCATGAATAGAAGCGCCGAAAACCCGTTGGTGTCGGTTATCATCCCGACCTACAATCGGGGTTGGATCTTAAAGGAAGCCATTGATTCGGTACTCACTCAAGACTTCAGCGATTATGAACTGATAGTCGTCGATGATGGGTCAGATGATCGCACGCCTGAAATCCTGGCGGCTTACAAAAACCAGATTAGCGTTTTGCGCCAGGCCAACAGTGGCGTCAGCGCGGCCAGAAATCGGGGGCTTGCCGCGGCCTCAGGCCGTCTGCTTGCTTTTCTGGATTCAGATGATCTCTGGCTGCCCCAAAAACTGTCCACCCAGGTGAAATTTTTTGCTGACAATCCGGATGCCGTTATCTGCCAGACCGAGGAGCACTGGGTGCGAAACGGCGTTCGTGTCAATCCCAAAAAACGACATCTAAAATTTTCGGGCATGATATTTGAGCGCTCACTGGCGCTTTGTCTGGTAAGTCCCTCGGCGGTAATGATTAAAAAGGCGCTTTTCGACGCTGTGGGTGTTTTTGATGAAGACCTGCCCGCCTGCGAAGATTATGATCTGTGGCTGCGCATCAGTTGCCGCTATCCGGTCGATCTGATTAAAACCCCATTGATCATCAAACGGGGCGGACATGAAGACCAGCTTTCCAGACTAGCGGGATTGGATAAATATCGTATTCGCTCTCTGATAAAATTACTTGAAGACAACCGGCTGGCACCACCGCAACAGCTGGCCGTCAGTAGGACGTTAACAGAAAAATGCGCAGTTTATGCCGGCGGCTGCCGCAAGCGGGGAAGAGAAGAAGAAGCCCAATACTATGACCGGCTGGCTGATCGAGTTAGAAAACAGATCATTGAGGACAAAGGTCAGTAGGCAGAGGTCAGACGACAGAGGTCAGAAATCAGAAGTAGGGGCGGGTTTTGCCCCATCCGATAATTGTCTGTATATAAACGTAATTATTGTACATTTGTAGTAGTACTGGCAAAAGTCTGACATGCTTCCTCTATTGCGGGTGGTTGTATTGTGTCGTTCCTCTAATCCATTGAATATCAATTTGTTACAAACTTCTTGCATTCGTAATTTGGATTTGTTAGGTCTTCGTCAGGCGACCCGGGATTGAATTCTGCTTCCGGTCACTTATATTATGGTTTAAATTGCATTTATCGGGTACAAGGACGTCGTTGAGAAAGTTTTCATCTTACAACGTTAACGGTTATTAACCCATAAAGGAGGTTCTGATGAAAAAAGCACTCATTTTTAGTTTAGCCGTGATCTTTGGTTTTGCCCTTGTGATGGGCTGTGCACCCGAAGAACAGGCCAAAACTGAAGAAAAAGCCGCCGCCGCTCCTGCGCCGGCAAAGACGACCTTTGTCACCATCGGCACCGGCGGGATCACCGGTGTTTATTATCCGACCGGTGGTGCGATTGCCAAAATCATGAACATGAAAAAAGACCAGTACGGTATCCGTGCGACGGTCGAATCCACCGGCGGTTCGGTGTTTAACGTCAATGCCGTTATGGCCGGAGACCTGGAGTTTGGCGTGGTGCAGTCCGACAGGCAATTTCAGGCCATCAACGGAATGGCTGAGTGGAAGGACAAAGGCAAGCAGGAAGACCTGCGCGCGGTTTTCACAATCCATCCGGAATCCATTACCCTGGTGGCGGCTGTTGATGCCAATATCGTGACCATTGAGGACCTGAAGGGCAAACGGGTCAACATCGGTAATCCCGGCTCGGGTCAGCGCCAGAACTCGATTGATGCCCTGACAGCAGCCGGCATTGATTATAATACCGACATCACCGCTGAAAGCGTCAAGGCTGCCGAAGCTCCCGGCCTGTTGCAGGACGGCCGCATCGATGCCTTTTTCTACACCGTCGGTCACCCTGCCGGCAATATCAAGGAAGCAACAGCGGGCGCCAGAAAGGTACGCCTTGTTCCGATCACCGGCCCCGGTATTGATAAACTCATTGCTGAAAATCCGTATTATGCCAAAGCCACAATACCGGTTTCGCTCTATCCGGGGGCCGAAAATGACGCCGATGTTGAAACCTTTGGTGTCAAGGCCACTTTTGTGACTTCCGCCAAAGTGTCCGATGACGTCGTTTATGCCATTACAAAAGAAGTTTTTGATAATTTTGACGATTTCAAAAAGCTTCACCCGGCCTATATCGTATTGACCAAAGCAAACATGCTTGAAGGCCAGTCTGCACCCATTCATCCGGGTGCTGAAAAGTACTACAAAGAAGCCGGACTAAAGTAAGCGATACCCATAGTACTTTATGTAACCTGCCTGTGGAGGCGGCGGTGGCAAGCCGCCGCCTCCCATCTGTTCTCTTATCAGCAAAACGACTTTATCACGCTGATGGTGCGCATCTTATCTGTGCTGCCACTGAAATGAGATTAATCCGATCATATCCGCTGTTTACATCTGCGCACCCGTCACTGGGATACGGCTATTGATATCAGTTTTTTGCCGTCAAACTTTCCTGCCAGATTAGGTGATTATTATGAGTAACCACGAAATCGAAGAAAAGGACGAGGGCATTGAAATTGCAAGGCGCATGGCCGAAGAAGAAGAGGGTATTGGCAGAAGACCCCATGGCATTTCGAAATATGTGGTTCCCACCGTTGCAGTTATATGGTGCTTTTTCCAGCTGTCCATTGCCAGCTGGCTGATCCTCGATTCAACTTTTATCCGTGCCATTCATCTTGGTTTTGCCCTGCTGATTGTATTCTTAAATTATCCTCTTTTTAAAAAAACACGCTTCGGCCTGAAATATTTTTCTGCTAAAAACAGAATACCCATCCTTGATTATGTCGTTGGCATCATTGCCACCTTTGCGGCGGTTTACATTGTCATCGATTACGCCGGGCTGATCACACGCTACGGTGCCCCCATTACGCGGGATATCGTCATCGGAATTATCCTGATCGTTCTTTTGCTGGAAGCCACACGCCGCGTTATCGGGCCGGCGTTGCCGGCCATTGCCACCCTATTTCTGATGTATTCGCTTTTAGGCCCCTACATGCCCGATTTAATAGCCTTTAAGGGCGCATCACTCAACCGGTTGATGGGGCAAATGACCATGTCAACGGAAGGGATTTACGGCATTCCGCTGGATGTATCGGCTACCATTGTGTTTTTATTTGTCCTGTTTGGATCCATGCTGGACAAGGCCGGTGCGGGTCAGTATTTTATCAAACTGGCGCTGGCCCTGCTGGGCGGGTTTAAGGGCGGTCCGGCCAAGGCCGCCATCATGGGCAGCGGTTTGACCGGCCTGGTTTCCGGCTCCAGTATCGCCAATATCGTCACCACCGGCACCTTCACCATACCGCTGATGAAAAAAGTCGGCTACCCGGGCACCAAGGCTGCTGCCGTCGAGGTGGCGGCCAGCACCGACGGGCAGCTGGCACCACCGATTATGGGCGCGGCGGCCTTTATCATCGCCGAATACGTGAATGTCGCTTACATCGATGTAATCAAGGCTGCAGCCATCCCGGCGTTTGCGTCATATGCAGCCCTGTTTTTTATTACCCATATTGAAGCTTCCAAATTGGGACTCAGGGGCATGGCGCGGGCCGAGCTGCCGCCTTTTTTTAAAACGTTATTGAGTGGCGCCCATTTTCTCATACCGCTTTTTCTGCTTTTGTATGAGTTGATCGTCGTGCGACACTCTCCGGAACTGGCCGCCTTTCATGCGATCTGGGCCATGGCTTTGGTCATGTTTTTGCAGAATCCGGTCAAGGCATACTTGAAGAAGGAACCGCTGGGGCCGGCCTTTAAAAAGAGCGTTTACGACATATTCGCAGCCCTGGCAGCCGGCGGGCGCAACATGGTGTCGGTGGCTCTGGCCACGGCCGCCGCCGGAATTATTGTCGGTGTCGTCGCCCTGGGTCTGGGTCAGCTGATCACCCAGATCATCGACACGCTTTCAGGCGGTAACATTTTTCTGATGCTGGTGATCACCGCTGTGGCCAGTCTGATCATCGGAATGGGCTTGCCCACCACCGCCACCTATATTGTTATGGCCTCTTTGACCGCTCCGGCAATTGTCACCATCGGTGGGATGCAGGGTTTTATCGTGCCGCTGATGGCGGCGCATCTGTTCTGCTTTTATTTTGGTATTCTGGCCGATGATACGCCACCTGTGGGTTTGGCGGCCTATGCGGCTGCGGCAATTGCCAAATCACCGCCAATTCCGACCGGGCTGCAGGGATTCATGTATGATATTCGCACCGCCATCCTGCCGTTTATGTTCATTTTTAACTCCGACCTGATCCTGCATAATATCAGCAACTGGCCCCAGGGGCTGCTGATCTTTTTCATGGCCTGTGTCGGCAACTTCGCTTTTGCATCGGCAACCCAGGGGTGGTTTGTGGCCAAGAACCGCTTTTATGAAATACCGCTGTTTTTGTTCGTGACCTTAAATTTGATGCGTCCGGATTTAATTGCCAGCTGGATTGGATTACCGCACGACCAGCGCTATTGGACCTATCTGATCGGTTTGGCGATTTACGGCCTGTTGTATCTGATGCAAAGGCCGCGCACACCCAAACCGGTTGCCGAACCGGTCCCTGCATAAAAGAGAGCGACTGATATGGGAAATTTACCACAGACCCGTCCGCCTTGCCTGCCCTCGGCCATGAGCTACTTTCGGCCTGAGCTCAAGTCGAAGGCGGGCCGAATGGAGCGTCTCGCGATGGCGGGCGTGGGACCACAGAGCACGCAGAGAGGGAAACATTTTTTATTAATATTTATTGTTCTGAATTTCATCTCTGTGATCTCCGTGCGCTCTGTGCTTAAATTTTAAGCAAATGGATCAGCAAACTAAAAGGAAATGATTATGGGTGCTGAAAAAAAGATTATGGTGGCGGTTGGAATGAACCGTTATACCGAAGGCCTGCTGACATACGCGACGAATATTGCCGATGCCATGGGTGCCGAGTTAATCTGTACCAGCATCATCAATACGCGTGATGTCGATGCAGTGGCAACCATTGCAGATATGGGGTACGAGGTCGACGGCGAGAATTACGTGGCCGGCGTCAAAGCCGAGCGGCAACAGGAATTTGACAAGGTATTAAAGAAGATCGGTCATCCACCTGAAAAAATCCGTATGATCATTAAAGTCGGCAATCCCGGCGAGGAGATAGTAAAAGTGGCGCTTAAAGAAGATGTCGATTTAATTATCATGGGTATTAAGAGCCGCTCGGATCTCGAATATGCCCTGATCGGATCTGTTGCAGAAAAAGTATTCCGCCGTTCCCCGATTCCAATACTATCCTATCGGGATGAACACGTTGCTGAACGTCTGAAGAAACAATTCCATTTATCGTAACTGGGGCAGTCACCCTGGAAGGAGGGCAAGATGTTCAGGTACCTTTTTACAACGCTCGTTATCCTGGCCGCCGGGCTCTTGATCGGCTGGGCCCCGGCACTGGCCGGCGATCGGTTTATCGATAATGGCGACGGAACCGTTACAGACCGAGAACAGAATCTGATGTGGTCGAAAACGGACAATCAGGGTGATATCAACTGGATACAGGCCGACAAATGGGTGCGATATACTTTTCCCGATACGATTACAAAGCGATACGACAACTGGCGCATGCCGACTTTGGCTGAACTGCAAAGCCTGCTGGTTGAGGATAAAAGCGCCAAAGGATATGAAGCCGATTGTGGCCAGTGGGTAAAAACAGTGCCCGAGATTAAACTCAGTTGCGGCTGGGTGTGGACCTCCGAAACCGACCCGATTGCCCCCACCGCGCGAATTTTCAATTTTGACAATGTCTATCACTACACGGTACGCAAAGCGCACCAGCGCGGCTACCGCGCGCTGCCGGTCCGGACGCTGAAGTAACAGAGGTCGGAAGTCAGAAGACCCGTCTTCGCTCTTACGAGCTTCCGTCTTCGTCAAAACTTCGCCGGACAGGACGGCGCGGCAGGCATAAGTTGAATGAATCGGCTACTTGCTTCTGGCAGCTGGCTTAAACAGGTTTCAGGTGTCTGGTGTCAGGTTTCAGCAAAAGATGACATCGTGAATACCTTGAAATGGCCAATCCCATTAGCCCTGTATTCTTGGCTATCATATCCGTCCCTGACACCTGAACACTGACACCTGACACCCAGTAAAGCCCAGCGGAAAAATAACCATTTTGGGCTGGAAACTTCTATTTTTGGGTGACGCGGAGAACTTCCTCAACCGTGGTCAATCCTTTCAACACCTTGGCCATGCCGTCCTGGCGCAGCGTTCTCATCTTTTGCCGCACGGCTTCACTTTTAATGCGGTTTGAATCAAAGGTCTTCAGAATCAGGCCTTTTAAACGCTCGCTTAAAACCATGATCTCAAATATGCCCAGCCGCCCTCTGTACCCGGTGCTAAAACAATTTTCACAGCCCTGTGCTTTGTAAACTGTGTGTTCGCTGAAAAGCTCCGGCGAAAAACCGATGCTTTTCAAATAAATCGGGTTGGGCTCATAGACGCGACGACAGTCTTCACATAGCACCCGCACCAGACGCTGGGCGACCACCGCCAGAATAGACGATGAAATCAAAAACGGCTCGACCCCCATGTCCACCAGTCGGGTAATGGAACTGGCGGAATCGTTGGTGTGAAGGGTTGAAAACACCAGATGCCCGGTCAGCGCCGATTGAACCGCGATCTCGGCGGTTTCTTTATCGCGGACTTCACCGACCAGGATCACATCCGGGTCCTGGCGCACGATTGATCTGAGGCCGCGCGCAAACGTCAGCTCGATTTTGGGGTTGACCTGTATCTGGCTGATGCCTTTGATCTGATATTCAATGGGGTCCTCGATCGTAATGATATTGATATTGGGCTGGTTGATAGATGACAAAATCGCATACAGCGTTGTGGTTTTACCGCTACCGGTTGGGCCGGTGTTCAGAATAATGCCGTTGGGAGTCGATATCAGCCGCTTTAATAACTTCAGGCGCGCCGGCTCAAGGCCCAGATCTTCCAGTTCGAGCAAAGATCCGGATTTATTGAGCAGCCTTAAAACCAGCCGTTCACCGAAAGCAGTCGGGATGGTGGATACCCGAACATCGATATCCTGATCGCCGATCTTGACCTCAAAGCGCCCGTCCTGGGGCAATCGCTTTTCAGCAATGTTCATTTTTGCCATGACTTTAACCCGTGAGATTAAAGCCGGTTGAATCCATTTGGGCGGTGTCAGCAGATCGTATAGTATCCCGTCGACCCGATAACGAACTGTAAAACTGGTCTGGTAAGGTTCAAAATGAATATCGCTGGCTCGTGCTTTGATGGATTGCGAAATGATGTGATTGACCAGTTTGATAATCGGTGCATCACTGGTGTCATCCAGCAAATCAGCGGTTTCTTCAATTTCGCTGATGATATTGGTGCCGTTTTCCTCCATGTCCTGCACCAGTTGCTCGGCAGAATCCCGGCGCAAATCATACTGTAAATTGATGGCCGCCAGGATGGCTCCGCGGGTGGACAGGACAACCCGATAGTCGGTGATTCCGATGGTTTTGACAAGATCATCCAGCGGTTGAAAACCGAGCGGATCATTGATGGCAATTACACAGCCCGGCTGGAACTGAATTGCTTCGTTTTTAGAATCATTGTGGGGTTTCAGGCCACAATCTTTAGCGGAGATCGCCTCGGTGTATTCCAGCGGGACCAGGTGATATTTCTTTAAAAACTGGATCGAGACTTTATCGGTGAAATCCGATTCGGTGCTCTCGAAAGGCAAACGGGACCAAAAGGGCATGCCGTATTGAATGCTGAGCGCCTCCAGTAACTGGTCTTCCGATAGATTTTTCTGATCGATTAAAATCTGACCAAGATTATCGCCGGATTCGGTATGCAGGCGCTGGGCTTCAGATAGGTGCTCTTCATCGAGGCCGAATTTGTCTTTGAGTATATCGGTTAAACGGGCAATCATAAGTTCTGTTTATCGTATATCCTATTTCTTAAGCTAAATTTCAGGCAATCTTAACTCTCAAGCTTCCACTACTCCACAACTCCAACGCGCCATTGCTCCAATGTTAGACATTTTGACACCTTATTCGATTACTTTGGGTGTCTGTTCTTTTTGTTCATACATTTTTATGCCGCCGCCTTCCATGGCGCCCATTTGTTCCCTTCTGGATTTAAAAATTTGCTGGGCTTCCGCCGGACTCTTAATGACGCGCGGCGTCAGAAAAATATAAAGATTTTGTCTTTGATTCGTTTCCGTTCGTTTGCGAAACAACCACCCCAGTACCGGCATGTCGCCCAGGACCGGAATTTTGGTGTCCGTGCGGTCAGTTGAATCATCTATCAGACCGCCGATGACCACCGTTTGGCTGTCTCTGACGATAACGGTGGTATCGATCGTACGCTTATTGGTGACCGGAAGGGTTGAGGCGGTGGTCAGTGTTGAGGTCAGATCCACATCGGTGACTTCCAGTGAAATTTTCATGCGCACCAGGCGGCCTTCGGTTACGCTGGGTGTAATTTTTAAAATTTTACCCACATCCCGGTATTCAAAAGATTCAAACGTGCCGCCCGACGGATCGGTCGTCGAACGCGTCTGAAAGGGCCGGTTTTCACCCACGGTTATGCGGGCTTCTTCATTGTCGGTGGTCAAAATCTGGGGAGTTGATAAGATGCGGAATTCATCATCGGTTTTAACGGCCTTTATAATTGCTGCGATGTTGGAGACCGTTATCCCGGCAATTTCGGTCGTGCCGCTGATCAGGCCAACCGCCAAGCCGGCTGATCGAAAAGGATTTAAAATGTTTCCGGTGCCCGAATCGATACCCGGCTGGATGTTATCGCCAAAGGTGGCACCGACGTTCGCATCCCTGATCTCCCCAAAGGCCTGCCAATCAACGCCGATATCCAGGCTGGTGTCTAAACTCACCTCCATAATCAATGATTCGATAAAGACCATGGAGCGCGGAATATCCAGTTGTTTGATCACATCGGCCAGGACCAGGTAATCTTCCTGGTCGGCCACGATAATCAGGCTGTTGGTGGATTTGTCAGCCGATATCCTCACCTTGCCGGTGACCAGCGGAGTGGGCGCCTTACCTTTGCCCGGGGCGGCACCCGACTGCTGGGAGGGCACCTCCTGCAGCACTTTGGCCAGGTCCTCAGCGTTGGCATGTTCACAATAATAAACATGGATTTTGCCCTTACCACGGGGGGTTTCCCTGTCAATCATGCCTATCAGCTGCTTGATGCGCAGCGTGTCGAGTTTGTTGGCCAGCAGAACAATGACGTTGGTACGCTCATCCGCCACCATGGTAACGCCGATATCCTGAACGCCTTTGGTTCGCTTGCGCGTTGGCTTAAAAACGGTGCTCAGCAGGCCAACCATCTTGGAGGCATCGGCATACGCCACGGGAATCACCGAAATTTGCTGACCGATGCCGGGCACATCGATTTTTTTGAGGATCTTGAGCAAGCGTTGGATATTCGACAAAATATCGGTGATAATCATCATCTGAGTTGGCTGATAAGCCAGGATAACGCTGCTTTTAGACACCATGGGGGTAAACAGCCGCTTGATTTCAACCGGATCGGCATATTTTAACGGTATCAATTGCGTGACCACCCGATCCTCGGGACTGGTCGCCTCTTCCTTCAGACGGGTTTCAATGTTTTTCGAACGGGCGTCGGGGGAGGGCACAATTTTGACGACCTCTCCTGATTGGAGCGTGGTATAGCCATGAACTTCCAGGACCGATTGGAACACCTGGTACGCTTCTTTGATCGATATCTTCGAGGGCGATATGATCGTCACCCGGCCTTTGACGCGCTGATCAACGATAAAATTGGTCCCGGTCAGTTCGCTCATAAACTTGATAAAAACATTGATATCCACATTGTTAAAATCGATTGAGACGAACTGCTCCGATCCCGGCGCATCAGCGGGCCTGGCTTCCTGAGCGCTACCGGCAGCGATCCATAAGAAGGGCACGATTGCAACGATCGCCCATGTTGCGATCATTCGCATTATATTGCTTTTAACATTTAGGTTCATTTTTTTGACCGTTAGTTTTATTCAATTTTATAATTCAACGTCCGTTTGCGGCCGCGGCGCTTTATTTCCAGCTGAATCTCCGGAGACGATGACAGGTCACCAAAGACCTTCATCGCATCTTCCACCGATTCAATCGGGGCACCGTTGACGCCGGTGATAATGTCGCCATTGCGCAGGCGCATTTTTCTAAAAACCGTGTTGGGTTTGATCCCGGTAATGGATATTCCGGCCGGCCGGCCCTCTTCAATATGGGGTCTGATGCGGGCCTGTTCCATGAGTTGATCCACATTTTCCAGGGCGCTTTCTATCTGATCGCTTCTGAGTGTCAGCTGCCGCGGATAGGAGGATACGGGCATTTTGGGCGGTGAAACATCCTGCCTGGCAACACGTGGACTCGGGCCGCCTCTTTTAGCGGTTCCGGGCTCTTCCATTCCCAAAATCTCATCCTGGCCGTTGACGCTCAGCACCACCTTTTGTCTTAAGATCATTTTTAGGGTTGCATTCTGGATCGAATCCCCCGTGCGATACAGGCTCTGCTCCCTGGTTTTGGTATCCTCGATTACAGCATACGCCCGACGCTCCCCGCTGGCGACGGTCCCCCATAGTTTTAATTTCAGATCGGTCTCTTTCAGGTTGTCAACATTAATACTTTGAGCCGGTGCCGTAGCATCCGGATTGGTATTGAAAAGATTCCGTTTTGCAATGGCGCTATAGGCCGACAGGGGTTGGGATTTCTCCGCGGGCTTAATTCTTGTTTTTGTCGAAGCCTTCGGCGGCGGTTCATCAGGTGCCCCCAACCAGGCGGTACCGATCGAATAAAAGGCGCTGACACCAAAATACAGGCCGGCGGTGATCAGCAGCACATTGATGATCATGAAGTATTTTTTGGGCGTTAATACCATCAGCTCTATATTGGGCGTCTATTGCCCGGATGCGACCCCAATGTTGTATTTGACTCGCAACCGTTTTGAGCGCCTTTTAACTGCAGTCTGCGTTTCAAGCACAGCGGCGCTTCAATAAAAAGTATATGTGGGCGATTCCATGGGCCCTTTAACATTAAACGCAACCCCCTGAGTCTGCCAATTATTATTTTCCAGCAGTTTGGGGATTTGATTTCCCAAACGGGCGGCGAACTCTGCATGTGGCCTTACGTTACCCGTTAAATCCAGGGTTTTGCTTGACAGATGATTGCCGAAACGGATCGAACCTGCCACCTCACCATCGAGCTGGTTGCCGATCAGTTCACAATGTTCAATCGTCAGGGAGCGACCGTTAAACATCAGCTGGGCTTCAATGCTGTCAAAGGTCAACTCCTTTTGAGCGAGCAGTGGCGGTGACAGTTCAATCTTTCCGTCTGTCAGGACCAGGTCACCCGTGAGCGCCTGCCGGGGCAGCTGGGTCGTCACGGTCAAGGTGCCTTCCAGAATGCCGGACAACCGGTGGGTTGTAATCGCCTGCAATGCCTCCAGCCGATCGACCTGAATTCCGGATATATCCGCATCGATGACCATTTCACCGTCATCGGCTTTTCTTATAATATTCATATCGCCTTTAAAATTACCACCGTAGCCGTTGCCCTGGAATGATATATGGGTTGTCTCCAAAAATAAGGATACAATGTTCGGCGATATTTTCAGATTTTCCAAATCAGCGATGGCCCACCCTGAATGATAAACGCTAACGTCATACAGTCTTAAAGCCGTTGGGAATCCCAGCTTAAGCCGGCCAATTTCCACCGTCAGGTTCGGGTGCGCCTGATGGATCCGGTTTGCCAGATATTCTTTTAGCAGATCGGATGGAAATAAAATATATAAAAATACCAGCGCGGCACCAAGGATGTAAACGGCCCAGGCAAATCGCGTCTTAAAAAATTTCATCCTCGTTGGTGTTATTTGTTAATTGTTATTTGTTATTAGAATTTGACACTAGGCGCTGACTCTGAGAGCCATAGTCGTTTAGTTCACCCATAGATTACACAAATATAAAGAATTTAGTTCCTTCTAACCACTAACCAATAACGAATAACAAATAATTTCAGCTTGCGGTTTAATGCATTCTGAAAGTATTTTAGGCCTCAATGGTTTCAACCTGCATAATCACGTTTATTAGGCCTTCTTTTTTGTCCTTCTTTGAAACCGATAGTTTCTTGACCATGACCATGTTGGGTGATGTTTCAACACCATGTAAAAAGGCGGTTAACTGTTCCAGTGAGATGGCATCCAATTTCATTTCAACCCGTGATACTTTAAAATTGCTGTTTTTCTGAGTTGTTGTCGTCGGCTTCATGGAACTGATGCGGTCTTTGATCCCCACCTGGCCCGCCGCCTGAACCAGAAATGAATTCAGCGTAAACCCTTTTTGCCTTTTGTTGACGCGAACCTGAGACAGCTGCATCCTGCCCTTCAGGGCCTTGTAATCCGTCTGAAACTCTCTCATTTGCTCAAGCTCCACTTTGCGGGTCTGCAGGGTTCGCTCCAGCCGGTTTCTATTTTCAAAAAAAGGCCGGATGATAAACTGAACGATAATCAGAAGCCCCAAAAGGCAGCCGACGCCATATACAATATATTTGTCGCGACGATTGAGCTTTTTTAAATTCAGATATTTGTGAATAAATTCCATAGCGATCTTTTTTGCTGATTTTTACAGATCCACCTTGAGCATAAACTGAACTTCCTTGCCCGAGCGATCCAGATTGGCCGAGCTAATGGTGACTTTTTCAAATTGTTGAATCGATTCCAAACGACTCTTAATGGTATCCACCGATTCGTATGTATCGGTCGTACCCGATACTAACACATTATCCGGCTGAATGACCAGCCGCTTCAGATTAACCGTAATACTGGCGGGTATTTTTTCACTGATATTGTTGATGATGTCAATACTGCGGACATGGGGGCCGGTTTCGGCCTGCAAGGCCGCATTGCCTCTGGTCTCGCGCATCTTAGCCTTCATTTCCTTGAATGGATAGCGTACGGACTTAATCTCCGGGAAGGTCTCTTTAAATACCTGGGTCATCTGAGCGTTGATGGCGTCGATGCGTTTGTTGAGCGAATGGGTTTTCATCATCAGGTTAAAAAACATCAGCACCAGCACAGCCGCAGCCAGTATACCCGTTTTTATCAAAGCGCCTTTATGCTTGGCGAGAAACTTTTGAGCGGCAAACTGGCCCTTGTGGAAATTTAGGGCCGAATAGCCTTCAACTTCCATTAATGCCAGTGCGAGGGCATTATCCATTAAGCCCGGAACCCACTCGTTAGCAGCGTCTGTTTTCAGCGGGATGTTCAAACGATCTGTAATCGACGCGGCTTTGACCGGTATTTCCAAAAATTTGGATATATCCTCCGCCATTTTATTATCGGCGTCTGCGGTGTCATTTATGACCGCTTCGATGGGCTCAAAATCCAATGGCGATGTCTCCTGAAAAGCCGCCAGGGTCTGCTGGGTTTGGGCACACAGCATTGAGGTTCTGGAAGGCCCGGCCGCCGGTAGCGGAAACGATCGTATCAGTTGCATGCGACCGTCCACCAGCACAAAAAGAGTGGCGTGCGAATCGTCAATTTCGATGAAAATCAAATCCTCCTGTGGATCGGCCTGATGGGCCAAGCATTGCGCAACCGATAAACCGCTGAGTGTTAGCTTTTCCGGATCGATATTCACCGCTGCCAGGGCCTCGATGTAAGGTGCCAGCTGGTTTTTTTCGATTGCCGCAACAATCAGGTCGGTCTGATCACCGGCCTGGGCGTTGTTAAGACCCTGAAAATCAATAGCCAGGTCTTTGACCGCAAAAGGCAGGCTGGGCTCGAGTTCGAAGGGCAGAACCAGCCGTATTTTTTTGGCATTGTGAAAAGGAACCTGCATGTTGCGGAAAATAAACTGGTGGGCCGGTACCGAAACAACACAATCGCTGCCGGTCAGGTCCATTCTTTCTTTCAGCGTTTCCAGAGCGGCCGACAGGCTTCTTTCCGGGTCATCCGGACCGGAATAGGGTAGATGAATAAAATCGTCCACGTGATGCTCCCGCAGGGTACTGTTTAATAGTACGGCGGTCAGGGACTGATTTCGAATATCTATGCCAAGAACTTTTCTGCTCATTAGATCTCTGCTTATTATCGGATTTGGAACCTAAACCCTTATTTTAACAGTTTATTGGGTTGAACTCAATGTCAATATCGTCTGGTATGTCTGCATGACGGACTATTGCGTGTTCCAGCTTAATATCTTGCAGGTCCATTTGCCGCTTTTTTCATTTTTTTGCCGTTCAACAACTGCCGTAGCGGTTAATACAGAATCATTGACTTTGGCTTCGGATATAATCCGAAATACGTCGCTGGCGGTGGCCAGCAATTTTGTATCCAGGTTCAGGTCACCGAGTCCGGCCATATCTTTATACCAGGCCGGGTTTGAGAAATCGGGAGCCTTTTTATCGATGGCGGCCTGCTGACGCAACTCATAAAAGGCCAAGGCCATTTCAGGGTTTTCAGACGGCATCAGCGCCACCAACACCGGCAGTTCAGCGGTGTTGATATTGATCTTACCGGGAAATTTAAATTCAGTCCCCGCCCCCGGTTTCATGCCATATACAGTTAAAACGTTTGCCAAACCGGGCTTCTCAGCGTTGCCGTAGAAGATGTCAGGCGTGATGCCTTTAACCCGCAATAAATCATGGATATCTGCAATGGGGCCATTGCGACTGCTGTAGGAAGGGCTTAAATCCTGATAATAGGGTGACTCCGCACCACTGAGCCCGGTTGTCGCATCGTCATCACCTGAATCCAGCCAGTCCTTGAGTGAATTGATAATCGCCGGTGGTTGGCTATCTTCTGGCGTTTCCTCAGTGGCATCCTTCAAAAAGTTTAAATAGCGCTCGAGCATCAGGCGTTGAGGCTCGTTGAAATTGCGGCTATCAGGAAACGTTACCAGGGCGTTGACTTGAATTCGACCCATTTCATCACTGATCGTCACGTTGATCTCGCCTTCTTCAAACGAAATATCATTCAACAGCTCTTTAATCTTATCCGGATTGGCCCAGTCCTCCTGTAACGAATCAATTTTTGACTCGGCGCGATCTTTTGCCAGCAATGCCATGGCGGCATGAACGCCAGAGGATGCCATCTGCGAAAGCGTCAGCCGATCCCTTGTGGCCGCCGTAGATAAGACCGTAAAGCGGGCCCGGCGATTGTACTCCAGAGCCGTTGCGATCAAAATGGTCGTCACGGATATGACCAGCAAAAGCGCAATGCCCCGGTTGTTATTTATCGTTTGGGTCATTCCAAGCATTTGTTATTCCACCCGCTCCCGAATCATCGGCAGGGACACCATCGTTTCGAAGGTGTGCACTTCGGCATTTTTTGCCAATTCGAGTTTCACGGCAATTGCTGTGGGTGTTGCATAGCCGGATTCATCCGAATCCGAATCCCACACATCAAATTCAATTCCGTCCGTGTCGTAAAACTTAAACGACAAGGATTTGACGTACTTGCATAAGATCGGATCAGTGGCTTTTTTTTCAAATTCAGGAAACGGATAGGCATTATCCGCCCGTCTTAGCTCCAGATACCCGTCTTTGGCGGTCTGAAAGTAATAAACAATTTCAACGATCCCTTTACCATCGCTTTTTTCAAAAGGCAGGTGGGCTCGACTGGTAAATCTGATATTTTGTGCAAATCCTGTGCCACCGGTCTCGTCGGCGGTGGCGATCAGACGATAAGGGTCCGGTGGTTGGTCAAATTCGGGCGGTTTGTACAGCGGTCTCTGGTTGATGTGCATCGATGCAAGGTCCAGCACAATGCGTTTCATACAGGTATTGGCCATTTCATATAGATGGGCACCGTCGTCAAGCACTTCGGTGGTTGAAAATACGGCATTAAACGATGCCAGGGCCGTTGTCACCACGATGGCCAGGATCGCAATGGCGATCAGTATTTCCATCAGCGTAAAGCCGGTCGCCCAACGCCGGCCTCCGGACAATCCAATGTATTTGAGGTACTGTCTTACCTGCAATCGGTATGATTCCGGGATGACACTATGTTTGCGTTGCAGTACAGTTAAATCCAAAATCCGCAATCCAAAATCCGCAATCATTCGATTATTCCCTCTGAAACCGATAGGTGGTTAAAAGATATGAGAAATTGTCGTTAAGGTAAGCCACCGTGACATCGATGCGCTTAAAATCTTCGGCGACTTCCCCAAGCAACTCGGAGGACACATCGGTCGCTGACACCTGCCAGCTGTATCCCGGGAAATTTTCGCCAAAATCGCCGGAATCAGACGCGAAAATTTGTGAAGAAGTTGTTGTCACTTCGGCCAGTTTCTTTTGGGCCAGCAAGGGTGCCTGGGTATAGAAGCGGGCCGCGGTGCTCATGGCCACAGTTTGGGAATGCATGCGATAAACGCTCACCAGAACAATTGCCATCACGGCCATTGCAACCAGGACCTCAAGCAAGGTGAAACCCGGTGACAATCTTTTCCAGCCGGGCTTTTTATTCTGTGGTTGGGGTTGAAATAACGTCATATATGTGCACTTTTTTATACACTATTTATTTGTTACTATATAAAATTTAACAACAAAGATACAATCATTTTTTTTGCCCCAGAGAAACTTTTGTTCAAGCCATAGAGAATAAAATTGAATCATGGTCAGGTCGCAGGGTGAAGCGCTCTCAAACGAGAAAGGAAAAAATTAAGGGTATGTGAAAATTTTCATGTTGCAATACACTGCTAATGATCTATGGCGTCCGGCCATCGGCTTGCTGACAGGTTCGGTCAAGCTGCTGCCGGTCGATTTCAGACCGGCAGCTTAATGTTCAAAACTGGCATATGTGTCAAAGCGTTTTATTTCAGAGAGAAAGGGCTCGATTAAATACGATGCATATGATCCTCCATCTTGTGTATGGATCATGGCTTTGTCTGAGTAACCGTTTTTGTAAAAGGTAATATCGGTCCGACCGGAACTGACTTTTCCGCGAAGGGGAAATTCAATATCAGCTATTTTTAAACCGTCCGGAAGTGGTTCGGTGTGCATGGCAGCTTTTTCGATGTCTTCTGCCGGCATCGAATCATCGGTTTCCCAGTAATGATCGGTGTCCAAATCGAAGTGCAGCGTATAGTGTTTCTGATTGCTGACGGCTGCTTCTTTTAACAATTTGATTTTACTGGTTATCCAGCGGGAGCTGGTCTTGCTATCATCCAAAAATAGGCTTTGATGAAAGCGGGGAATGCTAAAAACCAGCATGATGGACAACAAGGCCATGACCACAATCAATTCCATCAGGCTAAATCCATTCGGATGCCCGTTGTCAGTGGTCTGTTGTTCGTTGTGTTGATTTAATTTTTTTTTCAGCGTCGTTGAAAACATTGTGCAAGTATAATGAATTTTCGTTCTGATTTAATGGCCTCGATTCTAAATGAGATCATTTTTAATTTAAAATAATTCGAGTTTGTGATCAGAGGCGAGCAATTTTGTGCAAGGTCAAGGAAATCAGGGAATTGGGCGGAGGCGTACATTTAGTACGCCGCACAATGCAATTCCCTGATTGACACAGAGATTGCGCAAAAGGGCCGTTTCTGACAGCAAACTACTCGAGTTCCCAATTATTAATATCCCTATTATCCTCACCCTCGCCATCGGGTACGCCGTCTTTGCCGTAGGAACTCAAATCAAAATCGCCATTGACGCCCGGTGAAATGTACACAAATTCATTTCCCCATGGATCCTTGGGGACCTTGCGTTTCTCCAGATAACCGCCATCGCGCCATTTTCGGGGAATCGTCCCGGTATCGGGCTTTTCGACCAGCGCCTGAAGCCCCTGCTCGGTTGTCGGATAGGTCCCACTGTCAAGTTTATACATTTTTAAAGCGGTCTCAAAGGTGGCAATGTCCATCTGGGCTTTGACGCGCTTTGCTTTATCCGGTTCGCCCATTATTTTAGGGCCGACATAAAGCGCCAGGATGCCCAGTATGATGACAACAACCATTAACTCAATTAACGTGAAACCCTGGTTGTCTTTTCTAATGATAATTCTCATAACCCATTTCCCTTCTCTTGCATGCTGTCTATTTCCAGCGCCATTATTTGATCAACTGGTTCATCTCAAAAATAGGAAGACAAATCGACAATACAATAAATCCGACAATGCAGCCCATGACCAGTATCATGACCGGTTCCAGATAAGATGTCAGGCGCATGACGCTGTTTTCAACTTCTTTTTCAAATATATCGGCTATTTTATTGAGCATACCTTCCAGTTCGCCACTTTGTTCTCCCACCTGAATCATTTGAATGGACAGCTGGGGAAAAACCTGACCTTCATTCAGGGCTGCCCACAATGCCTGTCCCTTACCAACTTCCTGGGCTGCTTTTTCTACCGCCGCTGACAGCAGCACATTACCGGCGATATTTTTAACAATATCAAGTGCGATTAGCATCGAAACCCCGTTTTCGAGCAAAGAACCCAGGGTGCGCGTAAAACGGGCTACGGCCAGTTTTCTTGCTAAAACCCCCAGAACAGGCATAGCCAGGATGGTTTTATCATAGAGATAGCGCCCTTTTTCGGTTTTTTTGGCGCGATGCAAGGCAACACCGGCGCCGATCAGCGCAATTATGATAATCCACCAAAAAGATTTGAAAAAACGACTAAAAAAAATCAGCAGGCGTGTCGGGGTCGGTAATGTCTGGCCCATATCCAAAAAAATGGCGGTGATGCTGGGTACAATATAGGTCAAGAGCACAAAAAGGACAACTGTTCCGATCAAACACATAAACAGGGGATACGCCAGGGCTGTCTGGATTCGATTGGACAAATCCTGCTGTTTTTCGGTAATATCCGCCAGCCGCTCCAGCACGATTTCCAGGGTGCCGGAAGTCTCTCCGGCGCGCACCATATTCACATAAATCGGTGTGAAAATTTTTGGATATTGCGACAGGGCCTGGGCAAAACTCTGACCTTCAACGATAGCATCTTTTATCTGGGCCAAAACGGTCTTGAGTTGATGGGATTTGGTCTGGGGCACCAGGGCATCGATGGCAGAGACCAGTGGGAAACCCGCCGTAATCAAAGTTGATAGTTGTCTCGTAATAATAGCAATTTCAGCCGGCTTAACACGTCTCAGATATTGAGATAGATTGGCGAAGCGGGTTGTCTTTACTTCGGTGGTTTCTTTTTCCTGAGTTTCTTTGATATCAACCGGAAAAATACCACCTGCTCTTAATTTCTGCCGGGCGGCCCGGGCACCGTCCGCATCGATAATACCGGATGTCATTTTGCCTTTGGCATCCAGGGCTGTGTATTCGTAAACTGGCATTACGTGCTCATTCCTTTTCATGCAAGATTCTGGAATAAGAATATGATGTTATGCGTTTCTTTTCAACTGGAAAATGTCCGATCGTATACACAAAACTGCTGTGTGCCCGCTGCCGGGGGGTATTTACAAAAAGGAAATTTGATTCCAATCCGATTGACCGCCTGCGGTCCTCGTTTGTTCTCCAGACCGAACCTGTGGCCAGAAAGGATGAAAGGATAGTTCGGCAGGGTGGCGGGGCGCTCCTGGTTTTATTGTAAATCCTGTTCCGGAAGTGCTCTTTCCGGGGGATCCACATGGACAACGACATCCAATATCTCCGGGATATCTGCAATGATTCGACGCCTGACATCATCGGCAATGTCATGGCCCTGTCGCACAGTTAATGATCCTTGAACGACAATATGCAAATCGACCTGAACGCTGGTGCTGATGTAGCGCGTTCTGATATCATGGACCTGCTGAACATTCTCGTTTTTATGGGCAATTTCACGAATCTTTTTACGTGTATCTGCCGGTACGCCGGCATCAATCAACTCACTGATTGCCGGCCAGATGATTTTTAGCGACGCATAAATGATAAAGATTGAAACCACCACCGCGCCGACACGGTCAAGAAACGACCAGGACGGAAATAATCTGGCACCTGTAACGGCAATCAATACCGGTAGCGAACTCAGGGCATCTGTGCGATGATGCCAGGCATTGGCTGCCAGGGCAGTGCTTTTGAGGCGTTTGCCGGTTCGAGCCGTCCAACGGTAAAGAGCCTCTTTGCAGATAATTGAAACGAATGCGGCCAGGACGGCAATCCAGCCCGGAGCAGAAACAGCCGTATGCTGCAGGGTTGAAACCGCCTTCCAGCCGATACCGATGCCGGCTGCCGCCAGCATGATGCCGATAAAAGCGGTCACCAGGGTTTCCAGGCGCTTATGACCATACGGGTGGTCATCATCCGGTGGCCGCTCCCAGTAGTGCGAACCTGCAATCACGGCGGCATCGGTTGTCAGGTCGGTCAGGCTGTGAATGGCATCGGCAACCAGTGCCTGACTTTTTCCCAAAACGCCGGCAGCGAATTTGAGACCGGCTAAAAATAAATTTACGAAAAGCCCGACCCATGTTACCTTGCGGACCACCTGCTCTTTGCTGGCAACTCGCGGCGCAACAATTTGCTCACCCGTTTCCTCTTCTACCAAAGGTTAACTCCCTGTCCGGTTTTCTAAAACCTATCTCAAAAAAGCATCTAACGCTCAAGGGCTATGTTCTCCAGGATAAATGGATTACACATCTATCTTTTTAAGCATTAAGGTGTGCATCAAACCGATTCAAAATGCTCGAATACTAGCGTGTATGCCCCACTTTTGAATCGGTTTTCGCCTTGCCCTTAAGCGTGATCTACTATTTTTGAGATAAGTTCTAGTAAAATTTTCATCTTATTGCTATATATACCATTTTCACTTATAAAATGAAACTAATGTGGCATTCAAAAAAAGGTTCAGGGTTCAAGGGTCATGGTTCAAAGGTTTCAAAGCTCAACAACCCTTCTTCTTTTGCAGTTAATTAACTGCTTAACCTCTGAACGCTGAACATTTGAACCCGACGACTAACCACTGGAGGCTTTTATAATCGGTTGAGATAAAAAAAGTATGGGAAGGAATATTTGACGATGAACCTATTAAACAGCTTCAGCTTCGAGTTGCCGACCAAAATAGAATATGGCGTCGGCGCTGCCAAAAGCCTGGCGGATGTGATCAAAAACAAGAATTTCAAAAGCCCGTTGCTGGTTACCGATGAGGGGGTTTTGCGTTCAGGCGTTCTGAAGCGGGTATCTGATACGCTGGATGCCCATCACCTGAAATGGGAAGTATTTGATCGCGTTGAACCCAACCCCAAAGATTATAACGTAGAAGAAGGCACTGAAACTGCCAGACGATTGGGCGCAGATTGTCTGGTGGCTATTGGGGGCGGCAGCCCAATCGATTGTGCCAAGGCCATCGCAGTGGTGGCGCGCCAGGGCGGCGCCGTGCGCGATTATGAAGGCCCGGGAAAAATTGGCCCTGACGTGTTGCCGTTGATTGCCATCCCGACGACGGCCGGGACCGGCAGCGAGGTGACTTTCAGCTCCGTAATTACGGATTCCGGCGAAAAATTCAAATTCAGCATTAAAGATCCTAAAATTGCGCCACGGGTTGCGTTGATCGATCCAGAGATGACGCTGACCATGCCGCCGGCGTTAACTGCAGCGACCGGCATGGATGCCTTGACGCATGCCATCGAAGCATTTACTGCCCGGGCCTCCGAACCCCTGGCGGATGCTGCTGCACTGTATGCGATCGAGTTGATTGGCACTTATCTCAAAAGCGCTGTTGCCGATGGTGACAATCTGGAAGCCAGAGCAGGCATGCTGCTGGGCAGCGTGCTGGCCGGAATTGCCTTCAGCCATTCGGATGTTGCCGCTGTTCATTGTGTGGCCGAGGCGCTTGGCGGCAAATATGACGCTGCTCACGGTGTCTGTAATGCCGTGGTTTTACCGGCGGTAATGCAATACAACATGGAATACTGTAAGGAACAATATGCGCGAATTGCCGTCGCGCTGGGATTGACCTGTGAGACTATAGATGAAGGTGCCCGCCAGGCGGTCGCGGCCGTGCAACAACTGGCGGAAGATGTGCGGCTTCCCGAGTTTGCCACGCTGGGTGTTCAAGAAGATGACCTGGAGGAGCTGGCGGCCAATTCGTTTAAAAACGGCAGTAATATTGACAATCCGCGCCCCATGTCAAAAGAAGATTATTTAAATCTGTTTAGGGCGCTGGGTAGCTAAAAGCGCTTCAACAGCAAAATTTAATCCTGCTCAACCTATTTCTTCAGAGTGCTGCCGTTAGCAGGACTTATCAATTTACAAGGAGGTACAGATGGGTTCAAAAAAATTGTCAGGCAAGGTTGCGCTAGTAACCGGGTCATCACGGGGTATCGGGCGTGCGATCGCCGAACGATTGAGCCGCGATGGTGCGGCCGTTGCGGTCAACTATATCAGCAATGCAAGCGGCGCTGAAGAAACTGCAGCCGAAATTAAGGCTGCCGGCGGTGACGCCATTGCGCTGCAGGCGGATGTCTCAAAACTTGAAGACATTCAAAGACTTTTCGATCAGACCATTGAACACTATGGCCGGCTCGATATTTTAGTTAATAACGCCGGCATCCGCATTAGCAAAAATGTTGCTGACATCAATGAAGCAGAATATGATCGGCTGTTTGCCATCAATGTGAAAGGGACATTTTTTGCCTGTCAACAGGCGGCCCGCCGGCTTTTTGATGACGGCAGGATTATCAATATTTCATCGGCCGTGACGCGCATGGTGCTGGCCGCCTATTCTATTTATGCTGCCAGCAAGGGGGCCGTCGATCAAATCACACGGGTGCTGGCAAAAGAACTGGGCGGACGCCATATCACTGTTAATGCTGTTGCGCCGGGACCGGTGGATACTGAACTTTTCCGTGATGGCAAATCAGATGAGCAGATTCAGCTAATGGCCCAGATGGCTGCGCTGGGCCGTGTCGGTGAGGTACAGGATATCGCCGACGCCGTGGCGTTTTTAGCCAGCGATGATGCCCGCTGGATTACGGGGCAATGTATCCATGTCAACGGTGGCTTCACCTAAAACCCATTTCAAAAGCCTCATCTCTTGCCCGAGGGCTGTGTTCCGATTCGATTCGAAATACTCGCGTACTACCGTGTACGCTCCGTTTTCGAATCGAATCGACGCCGTGCCCTCAGACAAGATCTAAAACTTTTGAAACGGGTTTTACCTAAATAAATTCTAAAACCAAAATAATATATTTAAGGTTAGGTATTTACCAAATGAGACCAATAAAATACGATGGTTTTATTCATCCAATACTCCAGTACGCCAATATGCCATAACTCAAGCAACAGGTGTTATGGATGAATGGTCTATCTAAATGATGACTGCATGAGGAGATGCAGGATATGAAGATATCGTTGATTGCGGCGATGGCGAAGAATCGGGTAATCGGCCGAAAGGGTGATATCCCCTGGAAAATACCAGGGGAGCAGAAGATTTTCAAAGAAATCACCCTTGGCCATGCAGTCATAATGGGAAGAAAAACCTTCGAATCCCTTAAGCGCCCGCTTGTGGAAAGAACCAATATTATTGTTACACGTCAACGGGACTATGTTGCCGATGGGTGCATCGTCGTTCATGATCTTTCGCACGCTTTTAAAAGCTGCCCGCCAGGTGAAGATGAAGCCTTTATTATCGGAGGCGGGCAGTTGTATCAGGCTGCATTTGCCATGACCGACCGTATATATTTGACGGTGGTACCCAGGGACATCGACGGAGATACGTATTTTCCGCAAATCCCATCCGCTGAATTTCGAGTGGTCGAATCCAAAACCATTACCCCGGCCGGAATTGAGCCCTATGATTTTTATGTTTATGAGCGAATCAAATGATGAAAAAACCCAATCCTGAATACATAAAACGAATTAATGAAATCGTAAATATCTGTCCCTACTTTGATCTGCTTTCAATGAAGCTGCTTGATGTTGGTATCGGCTATTCAACGCTCGAAATCGAACTGGCCCAAAAGCATTTGCAGCCATTTGGCGTGGTGCACGGGGGTGTCTTTGCTTCGATCATCGATGCGGCCGCTTTTTGGTCGGTTTATTTCGGGGTAGAGGATCCGGAGGTGGGCATCACCACCGTTGATTTGAAATTAAACTATCTTGCGCCGGCCGTATTCGGCAAACTCATTGCCAGCGGTCGCCAGATCAAAGTCGGTCGGACGCTCGGTTATGCTGAAGCCAACGTTGCCGACCAGCAGGGTAAGGTTCTGGCTCATGGGACTTCGACGCTGATCATTTTGCCCGGCAAGGCCATTAAAACCGACCCGCCGCTGCCCCCAAAATTTTTAGAATAAATAGCGCGCAGGTTACAAATGGCTAAGATGCCTGGCAGGGGCGTTATTTACCCCGAAAGCACGAAGATATAAAAACACGAAAAAGGCTAAATAAATTTCGTGCTTTACTACTTTCGTGATTTCGTGTTTGTATTTAAAAATCTTTTCATGTCAACTGTAAGCAATAGGAGAAACCCATGAGTGCCACCCAAAAAGAAACCTACGGATGGAATCCGGAAATGAAAATGCCTTTGCTTGAAAAGCTCAAAGCGGACCTGAAACAATCCATGCTGCAAAAGGACGCAGCTGCGCGCAGTGCCATCCGGCAAATCATGGCTGAATTTCCGAAATTGACGGTTCCGATTACCCTGGAAAGTGGCAAGAAATCCACCCGCCTTAAAACCGCTGAAGAGATTACCAATGATGATATCGTCGGGATCATTCAGGGGCTGACCAAATCGGAGCGAATGGTGCTGGAGGCTAAACAGGAAGAATCATCTGAATATTTGAGAACGCTTCAACTGTATTTACCCCGCATGGCGGGCCGCGAAGAAATCACTGCCTGGATTACAGACAATATTGATTTCGCGGAATACAAAAACAAAATGCAGGCCATGGGCAGCATCATGAAGCATTTTGGCAGGCAGGCGGATGGGAAGATGGTCAGTGAGATCTTGAAACAATGGGAATAAACGTTTCTAAACGG
>JAHEIW010000153.1 GCA_024639185.1 Deltaproteobacteria bacterium
AGAAGCGACTATCCTGCTAGTCGACGTTCTTACCGGGTCCGCAGGAAAAATCCGGCAGAACGATGGCCTATTTATGCGGCCATGGCATATTCATAATCGTCTGCGATTATGTTAAACCCCATCAGTTTAACGAGCTGACAGGACGCTCGGTATGCAGCTCAAGCTTCTTTGTCCCCGTCGAAGCCGTTTCGCCCCCATAACCAAACTGGCGTTTGGAGCTCGTAGCACATAGCTCATAGCTCATGGCTCGTAGCTGATAGCTCACCGGTGAAATCCAAAATAGTGAGGTGGGGTATGTAAAAGAGCGGTGCTTAGCTTAAAAGTAAGTAATTTCAGCTATTTTGTCAAGAACAGACCTTGACCTATTGTAGGCAGCCATACAATTTTGCAGCGCTGCATCCATATGACGACAATTCCGAAAGGCGCCAGGTATCATCTGGCAATCTATTCGAATTTAAAATTAACGAATTTATTGATCACCCATCGACATACGACCACCGAATCTAAACCGCTATTTTTATTTTTTAAGATAGGGCTTCGTCGCTGTAAGCGATATGGATCTCTTCAGAGTTAGATTCATAAAGCGGCTATGATCTCGTGACCCGGACAGTCTCGGTCCAACCGGATCCGGTGTATCTGTCATCGTATGCGCAGAAGAACTGAGCGCAATTAATAATTGATAATTCTGAAATAGTGCCAAATATAAGAGCTAACTTGAAATAAGCGCCCATTAATGAGAAGTACGGACCGTTCAGGAGCGCATGCTATCGCCAATATTCGATTTCCATACGATAGATCCTAAATTATCCAACCTAACGCAAGTGAGCCCGGTTTATTTATGGGAATGACGCCAATCGATTTCGGGGTACTGTTCGGCTACTTTATTTTTGTCCTGCTTGTCGGTTTTTTTCTTCGTAAAATTTCAGGTAAAAATAAAGAAGAATATTTTCTGGGCGGCCGCAATATTCCCTGGTGGCTGGCGGGCATCTCCATTGTTGCCACGAATTTTGCGGCCGATACACCGCTTGCCGTAAGCGGCATTATCGCCAGCAAGGGGTTGTCCGGAAATTGGCTCTGGCTGCCGTGGATGGGGATTCACTCTGCGGTAATCATCTTTTTTGCCGCCGCCTGGCGCAAAACCGCTGTTTTAACAGATGCCCAGTTTATCTCGCTGCGGTACTCGGGCAAAAGAACCGGAGCGCTGCGGCTGCTCAGAGCCGGAGTCAGCGGCATTCTGCTCAACTGCATCATACTCGCCTGGATTTTCACGGCGATGATCAAAATTTCCAATGTGTTTTTTGACTGGGAAACATGGTTTCCCGATGTGTTTGAATTTCTGAGCAAGGCGCTGCCGGCCGTAGGCGGTCTGGGTTCGCCCAATGAAGCCGTTACGCTGGTTTTAATGCTTTTGATCGTTGCGCTGTATTCATCGATGGGGGGCATTCGCGCGGTGATTATCACCGACTTTATTCAGTTCATCTTGAGTCTTGCAGGCGGCCTGTGGCTGGCTGTCAATGCCTGGCGCTATGTGGGCGGCCAGCGGGGTTTAGTTGAAGGCCTGGAAAAAATATATGGCAGCGATCACCATTTTCTTGAGCTGTTTCCTTCACAGGGCGGCTGGATGAGTGCCCTGGAGATCGGATCTGTTCTTTTTGCCGTCTACCTGTTCGTGCAGTCTTTTTCCGGTATAGATGCCGACGGTGGCGGCTACATGATGCAACGGCTGGCGACGACCCGAAAAGCTGCCGACGCCAAAAAAGCCTCAATTCTATTTTTGCTGTTTCATTATCTGATACGGATTTGGCCCTGGTTTGTCGTGGGACTGGCGGCCCTGATCATTTTACCTTTGGGGCAGGATGCGTATACGATTGAAAATACCAAATTTATTTTAAACGACCGCGAGGGCACTTATCCGGTGCTGATGACCCTTCTGCTGCCCCCGGGCGTGCTGGGGCTGGTGATGGCAAGCCTGTTGGCCGCCTTTATGAGCACGGTCGATACCCACATCAATTGGGGCGCTTCCTATATTATCAACGATTGGCTGTTAAAAATTTTCCCCGGCGCTTCCGATAAGATTCAAATTCGCGTCGCCAGGACAGCGGTCGTGCTCTTTTTGTTGATTGCACTGGTGGTCAGCTATTACATCGGAACCATTGAAAGCGGCTGGCGCGCCGTCGCTACAATTGGTGCGGCATTCGGCACGCCGACCTTGCTGCGCTGGTTTTGGTGGCGGGTGAATGCGGATGCTGAACTCTTGGCGATTTCAGCAGGTATTTTGGTGGGCGCATTTTTTGCCTTTTTTACCGACATCAGCTATGAGTTTCGGTTGATTTTAACCTCATTGTCAAGTCTTCTGGGGGTCTTGCTGGGTGTCTACCGGGGTAAGCCGACAGCGGCAGCAACCATCCAACATTTTATTTCAACGGTGCAGCCCATCGGGTTTTGGCCTGACAGGTCATTTAGCCAGAGTTTAAAAGAAATTTCGATCAATCTGGTTAAATGGTTTTGTCTTTGTGCGGGTCTGATCCTGCTGCTGGTCGCATTTCATAAATTCATTTTTATGGCTCAATTTCTATTCTCTCTTGTGCTGATCTTTTGTGGGGCAGCGCTTATTTATGTGGCGATCTACGGGATTGACAAATTCAAAAACCGATGAATACCGCCCCGCAAGCCATCAGCCCATCGTTTGGCCGAGGGTACCCATTCGCCGCAATACAGGCCGCGATCGTTTTGCTTGCGCAGTTTAAAAACGACATTTTTGATGACCACTAAAAAAGGGCCGTTGCCAACGCGCCAGGGCAAATGCTTAACGCCCGCTGCGGCCACCCGGATCAATCAGCATCTGGGTGTCTGACAATGGTGAGTGCGTATCCTCGTGTTCTTCCACCGGCAACGTGCTGCGATTTTCCGCCCACCATTTTTGGGCCTGTTGGCGCGTCCAGGTGCCAGCGTCTTTGCATTGGGTGAGCATCTCGGACATGGCCCCGGCGCTCTGTGGCCGGCTGGCCGGTTTTTTGGCCAGACACGCCATCACGACAGCTTCCAGATCGGGGGGAATATCACGGGAGGTGCGCCGGGAAAGCGGCGGCGGCTCATCGTGTAAATGCATGTCACATATTTCCATGGCACTGGACCCTTCGAACACATTGCGTCCGCTCAGCAGAAAGTAAGCAACCCCGCCCAATGCGTACAGGTCGCTGAGCGCGTTGAACATCGAAGGATCGCTGATCAGCTCGGGCGCCAGGTAAAACGGCGTGCCCACAACCGCGTTGTCCCGGTCCGCTTGCGGTTGATCCTGGTGCATGTCTTTGACCAGGCCGAAATCAAGGACTTTGACCACATCGTACAATCCGCCACGCTCGCACAGCATCATATTGGCCGGCTTGATGTCACGATGAATCAGCCCCTGGTCGTGGGCTTCTCTGAGCGAACCACAGACCTGGTGGAGGATATGCAATACCCGTGCTGCGGGTTGCGGCCCTGAAATGCGTACCAGATCTTCCAGGGTGACGCCGTTAAGGTGCTCCATGGCGTAGTAGAGCGTGCCTTCGGGCGTCTGGCCAAAGTCAAAAATCGCAACTGTGTTTGGATGCGTCAGACGGCTGGTCAGCTGCACCTCGCTGATAAATCGCTGTTTGGCGGATTCGCTGCTGGCAAATTGCGGCAGCATCACTTTTACCGCTGTGGGTCGCTTGAGCAGAGCATGGTTGGCACGATAAACGGTCCCATTGCCGCCGTCGCCGATCTTGTAGAGCAGCTCAAAGGGCCCCAATTTCTGCCCGATATGAGAAACCGCCTCCCTGACCTCGTAGCGGATCTTTCGTACGGCGCTGACGATCAAAATCAGACCCAGCACCAGACCCACCCCGGCAACGACTGCCAGTGAAAAGTTGCGCTGCAGCGACAAAGCGCCTAAAAAATCGGACTCCGGCACGAGTATGCCGGTCCAAAAGCCCGCATGTTCGGGGTGGTCCTCTACCCACGCAAAACCCGCCCACCAATTGCGCCCTTGAGCCTCAAACGGAAATGCCTGCCGGGTGCGCCCGTGCCGTTCCCACTCGGACACACCAGTCTTAAGCACCGGCAGGTCCAGGTCCTGTACCGGTTTCAGCAAAGTCGTCTCAACGCTGTCTTCGTTCTTGAAGCGCTCATCTGCCGGAAGCCCTACGATACGAAAATCATGGGTCAGCACAAAGACGACACCGTTTGCGGTGGGTCGCATCGCCTGGGTCATACGGGTTATATCCGAAAGCAGGATGTCAATGGCCAGGATGAATTGACGCTCCGGGTCGTGTTTGCGCCAGCGGGTCGACAAGGTGATTCCGTGCTGGTTGGTGGTGTAAAACAAATAGGGGTCGGTGGCGACAATCACATGCTCGTCAGCGCCCAGAGCTTTTTCGAACCAGGGACGGGCACTGATATTGAAATCATCTTTGCGAAACCAGCTTTCCAGCATTTGGCCCTTTTTCCAGCGTTCGAGGTGCGCCTTGCCGCGGCCCCACTCTCCGGCTAAATGGATGCGGACCAAAAACTCGGATGCCGCTGGATCTGTTTTTAATATCCCGTAATAATCATTATCTGCATTCAGTTGCGTGATGAGGATGCCGCTGGCATTTTGGTGACGATTTAAAAAGGGAGACAAACGGAAGAAGAGATCTTTTCTCAACAGATCGTCATGATTGCGGATCATTTGCAGCTGTTCTACGGCGGTACGCAGGTTGTTGTCTTCTGTTTTAAAAAACGATGTTAATTGCGCCACAACGGTGGCCGCGGTGCTGGAGATTAACTGGCGGGAAAGATCTTCGACCTGCCTTTTGTCGAAATAGACCACTGCTGCCGTCGCCAGCGCAACGATGACCAATATCAACAGACCCAGGTTGCGAAACAATCGAAGATATTGTCCGGTTAACTTTTTGTCCAGCGAGATATTTGCGCGGCGTGTTGTCATTTTCTTGCATGCCTTTATAAAGTCTATGTCGGCTTAAATGAAACCGGTGAAAATATCAAGCCAATCCGGTATACAGGCCGGTTCAGCCGTCAAAACTGAATTTTGGATATCACTCCCGCCGATCAAGATCTTTCAAGCTGAGCTCAAGGATCTGATCCCTGTTTTTAACCGATCCTAACGATTGCATCAGATCCTGCATGATTTCATCAGAGGACCGATCCGATTTTGTGGCGGTATGTCCGGATGCAATCAACGGCCATAAAGGCGTCCGAACGTTTTGCGGCAGCTGGTTTTCCAGGTATTCCAGAGCCGTACCGCGTATAGTGGGGTCTTTCATCTGCAATGATTGATAACAGATGTCCATGACATTCGGTTCGAAGATAATACCCAGCAGGTTGAACAGATGGCGCAGCGGATCCACGCCCCGTATGGGCTTGAATTCCGTATCGCTGAAGAAGGCCATCTCCCGGTAGATGCAGCGCCAGACCGCCTCGGTGCCCATAGCCAGGTCGGGGTGGTCGCTATGAATACGGGCCAGTGCTTGCGCGCAACGGTAGCGGACATCCAATTCCCTGTCCTGAAGCCCTGATATGAGCCCCTGCACCGCCCGCTTGTTGTCTGCCTGTGCCAATAACAGCGGGATGCGGCGCCGGATGAGGGGATGTTGATGGTAATCCAGCAGGGCATCGACCAACTGTCCGGAGGCGGTGGATGCCAGCGGTTTAATGGCATTTAATGCTTCTTTCAAGACACCTTCGCTGCGCAGCAAAGGCAAAATGTGCGGCAACAATGCCGGCGTAATGGTTTTATTGACCAGCGCACGCCGGATGCGATTCTCGTTTTGACTGCGCAAATCCTGGATGGCTTCGAGTTCGGGGTCCTCGTCGCTACCCGAGGGGCTGGATTCGAATGCCAAACCCGTTTTCGGCCGTATGTCAGGCCGAATCTCTGATAAGATGTCCTCACTCCGCTGAACAGACATTTGCGGCAACGATCTATCCGGTTCAAGGAGCGTCTGCGTCCGGGTCGATGCTGAGCTGTTACCTGTGGCCTTGGCTTTGATTTTGGTCTCCTGGGCTTTGAGCGTTCCGCTGCGCAAATTATGGGCGAGCTGGGAGATATAACCCCGATTCAGCAGAAAAATTAACAGCGACATCATACCGGCAAAAACCATAACGGTCACTAAAATGTAGCTTCCGGTCGATCCGGGCAGAAGCAAAAGGCCCATGATCAAAAGACCGCCCAGCATGTTGCCCGAACGGTTGGCGCCGACATCGATCAGTATCTTGCTTGTGCGCTTGTCAGCCGGTGAAATCGGTGTAAAAAAAAGTTCGTAGCCAGGCCCGAAAAAGGAATTGGTTAACAAATTGGCAGCGCCACGCAGCAGGGTAACCGTCATTAGCGATCGAAAGACAAAGGTGATCAGCCCGCCAAATATGATGCTGAGGGGCAGCACGACGATGGTGCCGCCGAATCCGAACCATTGCAGCGCCCTGCGGCCGACGAAAGTCTGCAGCAAAAAGGAGCCCATATCGATGGCAATATAAAAATAGGCAAAGAAGGTGACCAGCTCCTCCTTGGAAAGGCTGGCCTGCAGCGTCGCTTTAAACAGATAATCCAACAAACTGATGGTAACAGCCAGCATCAACATCAAAAGGGCCATGCGTTGAATAAGGGAATTGTTTTTAAACACCGACAGCAGGCCCTGCGAGGAGGGTTGCTGCTGATTGCCGGCGCTGCGGCCGCCGGTAACCGCAAAAAGGGCCAGCCCGGTCATCACATGCAAAATCGCCAGCATGACAATGACGGCCCGAATGTCGATTGTTTTGGCAATGACAGCGGCTGCGCCGGCGCCGAAAAGGCCGCCCAGGGCGGTAAAGATGACCATGCGGCTGATAACATTTTTGGCGCTGTACGGGTCGTAGCGCTCGTTAATAATCGACCAAAAACCGCTGATCAGCAGTGCATCAAACACCGTAACGTGCAAATACAGAACAACGGTGACGATTTGCGGCCAGAAGGCCATGGCCATCCACTCTCCAACAGAGATGACGCCGCTGAAAATGTATAAAGTTGGCATCAGCCGGGCCGGACCGTACCTGGTGAGCACCCGCGAAAAAATGATGACGGCAAGTGCCGACAACAGGGCGGTTGCGATCATCATCTTGGGTAGGTCGATGACGTTAAAATAAGACAGGAATAAGGCGTCCCTGACCGTTTTGCCGCCTTGAAGGTGTCCAATCATCATTAGAGCTGCGAGGGCGACAAAGATGATTGTATATCGATCTTTCGATTTTGCTTCTGCCATTGCAGTTATTTCTGTCTAACACGAACCCACATGTTTGGTTCTATTATCAGTACTGTTATTGTTTTTTATTACATATGGTTAGCCCGGCGACCGGACTTTCCATCACCGCGCCTGTTAGAGACTGAATTTGCTATAGAGGTTTTTGGCTAAATTGCCGAAATCTAATCTAGCAGTCATTACTGATAATATCGTGAAGGAGAACATCCGATGCAATCAGGCGACGTAAATCAGCTCATTGAAGAAATCATCACATATGAAGTTAATTTGGCCCCGCAAGCCGTTAAAGCATCAACCTCTAAACACCGGCGACAACTGGAAGCCCTGTATTTAAAATCAAGCCAAAATTAGAATTCCCTTCACCTGATCGCCTGCCGCGGGTGTGTGCGCGATACACTGGATTTGTGCGGGTCAGACGCTTTCAAACCGATACTGGCTTTTGACTGCGATCTGACGCCGGCGGCCGCTTTAAAAGACCCCTTGCCCGTTCGGCGCGCCCCGTCAGTTGAGCAGCTTTTTGAGATTTTTCATCGCCGCTACGATATCCTGATAGGCCTCATGGAAGCC
>JAHEIW010000423.1 GCA_024639185.1 Deltaproteobacteria bacterium
GCATTGACGCAATCGACCATCGTATTGATGGGCATCACACCGCGGGGGGCATAACCAAAAACGCATAAACCTAAAGCATCCAGCGTACGCCAAAAATTTTCAAGGATTTTGTAATGGCGCACTTTTTCTGCGCTGATATCCGTAGCCGATATCGCCTGGTAGATACCCAGCGGCCGCACAGAATTTACCGGAAATGACTCCGGATGGACAAAAGACGTATCATGGGCGGCCGTCATATGATCGGCGCCATAAGAACTGACTGCAAAACCGATGCCCACGCCGACCTTAATCCGCGGATCGTGCAGGGAAATTTCCTGTCCCTTGACGGCCAGATGACCGGGGGCACCTGTCAGTCCCCATTTTTGTGCCAGACGGGCGGAACCTTCTGCCAGGACATCACCAAAGCCTTGGCGCCTGGCAATCATCTCCAGCAGCTGGATCATTAAATCCGCATCCCCGAAACGCAGTTCCAGGCCATCTGTATCCGCGGTGGTAATGATTCCAGTTTCAAAGCATTCGCAGGCAAAGGCGATGGTCATGCCGGCTGAAATCGTATCCACACAATAGCGGTTGCAGATTTCATTTCCTTTGGCGATGGCTTTCAAATTGGCGATATTGAGATTACTGCCCAACGCCGCAATGGTCTCATACTCGGGACCACCGTAGCGAGAATCCAAACCGTAGCGGGGGTCATCCAGCGCAATACCTCTTTTGCAGCGAACGGGGCAAGCGTAACAGCCTTTTCGTTTCTGCAAAAGCACTTCATTGTAAGTATCACCGCCGATGTCCGCAGCCCTGGCAAAGCTGCTGCGCCGGAAATTGTTGACCGGCAGCGCTCCGGCTGCCGATAAAATTTCTGGAAAGGCCGTCGTGCCATAGACAAACAGCTGTTCGCCAATCGGGTTATCCTTAAACGTTTGGGCATAATGTCGGGCGGTATCACGCAGAACATCCGCTGCGCGGTACGGCAGTTTTGCAGTGCCCAGGGCCGCTACCGCACGCAAGTTTTTGGAGCCCATCAGCGCTCCGAATCCACCACGACCATTGAAATGTCCCAGGTTATTGGTGATATTGGCAAAGCGCACCCGGTTCATGCCGGCCGGCCCTGTCTGAGCCACCCGAATTTTGGTACTGCTCAATTCATTGCGGATGGCATCTTCAACTGCTTTTGTCTCCAGGTCGGCAATTGCCGTGGCGTCTTTTAATTGCGCTTTTCCTTCGGTGACCCATAAATAGACCGGGGTTTCCGCCCGACCACTGAACACCACAGCGTCAAAGCCGGCCATTTTTAGTTCCGGACCAAAAAAACCGGCGGCTTCGGATTCGCCGGCCGTTCCGGTCAGCGGTGACTTGCCCACCGCCGCAAAACGGCAGGCAGCCGGCAACGGCGCACCGGTCATCACGCCGGTGGCCAGAACCAGAATGTTTTCGGCTGAAAATGGGTCGGTGGCGGCCGGCACTGTTTTCATCAGATAACGGTACCCGATACCCCGCCCTCCTAAATAAGACCGGTAAAAGTCCTCATTATGTTCATCCACCGCTATCTTTTGCGCCGTCAAATCAACACGCAAGATTTTTCCGGTATAGCCGAACGGCATTGCTCATCCTCCTTTGATGAAGATTCATTCCATAGCGGGTACAGACGCCAAAAGTGGACTATAAGCCAATCGCCCCCGTGATGTCAAAAGGCTTTGACGAACGACAAATGGGTTCGATTCTGCGGGCAAATGATAATATGCTTGAAACTTCGCATTTGCGGATATATTTTGATTCATTTATATTAGAAGGTGCGGCCCAAAACCTCAGGCGATACGTCAGAATTACACGCGACTTGCGTATACCTTCGCATTTGGGTCGCCAGAATGATCTCGGCGTGCACACGGTAAAGTTAAGGAGTCGTACGATGAGCAACGATAAGGTGCTTTACTTCAAGCCCTACCCTTTTGTGGTGGGTCAAAAAATTTATATCGACGGCGGTCCCCGCAAAGGTGATTGGGAAGTAGTGGGGATCAGTGATCGCAAGGTTAAACTGCGCTGCCCGATCTCCGGGAAAAAACTTGAGTGGAACCGCTTCTGTTATTTTGCCGAGGAGCGTGAAGGGGAGCAATGGCCACATATTGACTAAGACCGTTA
>JAHEIW010000424.1 GCA_024639185.1 Deltaproteobacteria bacterium
GAAAGACGTATCGTCACTGGCGGGATAACGATATAATTCCTTAAAGAGTTTACTTGCCGGGGCCCGGGAGTGTCCGCTTCTGAGCAGGAGGCCCTTTCCTCGATCAGCAGGAATAACAAATTTCGTTATAATTTGATAGAAATGCTTAAATAAGGATTTAAGCTTTATAAATAAAAATAGGAGTGCTGGTCAAGTCAGAATTTAAAAATGTTAAAAATATTTTTATAAAAATTTCAGATGGTTACAAACTGTAAAAACCTGTCAAAGGATTTCTTGAATAATATTAGTAACAAAGCTCACTTCAAATTTTATCCATTCTCTGTTTTATGCCGGTTGGATCCCGCTCATGCGGTTTTCACGTGAAACAATTCGAAGGGGTTATCGCCACCTTTAATTTTGCTCGCGATGGTGATTTTTTATTGACATCTGCCATGATGTATGACCAATTATTGCGCTTACTAACCTAGTGCGGAACCATCTCTTAACTTTCATTTCTTGCCTGATTGATCTACTTTCCGCGGGTGTAAAAGTTCACCGGGATACACAACACATACTAGACATGGAGGCATAAGGTGTTTGGCTTTGAAAACATAGCGAACAATAACGGGTGGGCCATTGCGGCGGTGGGCGCATCTATTGTGTTTTTGGGCCTGGTTGCGCTGTCTTTGGTTATATCCCAGATTCACCGGCTGCTGAACTTATGGGAAGATCGAGAAAAGGTTTTCAGCCGATTTAAGCAACAGCCCACAGCCGTCAAATCGCAAATATCAGTAGAATTGGACTATGGCGATCAGCGACTTCCGTCGGTACAGCAACTTATCGAAGCGTACCAGCCGCTGATTGAAAAACTGCAGGAGCCGTTTAAGCTTTCACAAGTATTTGAAATTGCTAATAAAAATGATATGCCCCATCCGCATCTGTCAATTCAGCGCTTGCAGGAAGCAGACGTTTTAGTGGCTAAAGGGGACGGAACGTTTACCTGGAATGAATACAAGTGATGCGTAAAGGTTAAACCATGCTTGATTTATTGTTTCAATTTTTGGCAAACACCGGATATTATCTGGCCGATTATCGCAATTACATTATGCTCGTGGTGGGCTGCACATTTCTATATCTGGGGACCGCCAAAAAATACGAGCCGCTCCTGCTGGTTCCCATCGGCTTTGGCATACTGGTGGGCAATATCCCCTTTTTCAAGGGCTTTGGTATCGGCATCTATGAGCCGAACAGTGTTTTGCACTATCTTTATTTCGGCGTCACCACCGGTGTCTATCCGTCGATCGTATTCCTGGGTTTGGGTGCCATGACCGATTTTTCATCATTGCTTGCCCAGCCCAAATTAATGCTGCTGGGCGCTGCGGCCCAGATGGGCATCTATTTTACGCTACTGGGCGCCCTGTTTTTCGGATTCGCGCCCAGGGAAGCAGCCTCGATTGCGATTATCGGCGGAGCCGACGGGCCGACATCCATCTTTTTAACAGCAAAACTGGCACCCCATCTGATCGGACCCATTGCGATTGCAGCCTATTCGTACATGGCATTGATACCGGTTATCCAGCCGCCGATCATGCGGCTGTTGACCACCAAAAAAGAACGATTGATCAAAATGCCGCCAGCCAGGACGGTCTCTAAAAAAGAACTGTTAATATTTCCGGTAGCGGGTGTTTTGCTGACCTGTTTTCTGGCACCCACGGCATTGCCGCTGCTGGGAATGCTGTTTCTGGGAAATTTTTTAAAAGAATGCGGTGTTGTCAATCGTCTGGCCAATACCGCCCAATCCGCCATTATCGATACCGCTACGATCTTCCTCGGTTTTACGGTAGGCTGCAGCACCCAGGCCGATGTCTTCCTGACGCCTAAGTCGCTGGGCATTTTCTTTCTGGGAGCAGTGGCCTTTTCAATTGCCACCGCGTCCGGTTTAATTTTTGCCAAAATTATGAATCTGTTTTTAAAGGATAAAATTAATCCCTTGCTGGGCGCCGCCGGGGTTTCTGCAGTGCCCGGTTCGGCCCGTGAAGTCCATTTGATGGGCCTTAAAGAAGACCCGACGAACTTCTTGTTGATGCACGGGATGGCCTGCAATTCATCGGGTGTGATCGGATCGGCAATTTGCGCCGGTATTTT
>JAHEIW010000154.1 GCA_024639185.1 Deltaproteobacteria bacterium
AGGCTGCAAAAAGCGCAAAGAGGCGAGCAGCGCAAAAAAAAGGTGCGCCGATATGTTCGATTTGTTTTGCCTTTTGTCGTGGGCTGTCTGGCTGTCTATGTTGCTATCACAGGCTCTTTTGGTTCTCTTTTCGACGACGCTAAACTGACATCGCCCCCAAAAAACGTCAAACAACCCGTCGGTTCCCCTGAAGCCGCTTTGCCGTCGTCTTTTGAAAAAGAGCAGATTCATCGACTGATTGAAAGCCGCCATTTCGCAGATTTGCAGGATAATTTTTTTGAAATCACAAATGACGGCCGCCGTCTTCAGATCCAAACCAGTATCAACCCATCGCTTCAAAAATATCTGACGCAAAAATTGGACCGTAAAAATTCAAGCCACATCGGGATCGTTGCCATGGACCCGGATGACGGCCGCATTCTATCACTGGTGGGCTTTAACAAAACCGATCCCTCAAACAATCCTTGCCTGGACAGCTCTTTTCCGGCAGCCAGCATTTTTAAAATTGTTACCGCGGCCGCAGCGATGGAAAAAGGCAATTTGCGGCTCGATTCAAAGCTGCGCTATAACGGACGAAAATACACCCTTTACAAGTCGCAACTCAAAGAGAAAAGAAACAAATACACCCACACCATAACGCTGAAAGATGCCTTTGCCAAATCGGTCAACCCGGTTTTCGGTAAACTGGGAGCCTTGCACCTGGGCAAAACACAGCTGGAAACCTATGCCGCGTCATTCGGGTTCAACCGTGAAATTAAGTTTGAAGTTTTGCTGGAACCCAGCCAGACCGTGATTACCGATGAACCCTACCAGTGGGCTGAGATTGCCTGCGGATTTAACCGCCAGACGCGGATGTCACCGGTTCACGGCGCTTTGATTTCGGCCACGATTTTCAACAAAGGAAAACTGATTGAACCGACCATTATTGAATCCATCCGTGACGAAAAGGGCACACAACTGTATCAAAGCCAGCCCGCTGTTGTTACCCAGGCCTTCGCGCCGCATACGTCGGATGCTATGCGCGAGCTGATGAAAACCACCATTCGATCAGGCACTGTGCGTGGCACATTTCGCAAATATCGTAAGGATAAAATCATTTCCAGACTTGAAATCGGCGGCAAAACCGGCACGATCAACAATAAAACCGATGACATTAAATATGAATGGTTTGTCGGATATGCCCAGGACCGGGACAGCGGGGCCACAATCATTTTGTCGGTATTGGTCGCGCATCAAAAATACATTGGCACCCGGGCGCCCCAGTATGCGATCATGGCGTTTAAAAAGTATTTCAAAGCGCAGTTTGCCAAAATGGCACCCCCCACATCAGCCAATCCCGGCTGATCGCCACCTGCAGTCAGGTTCATTAATCTGACAACCTTCTGATATGCTTGTATTTTTAACTTGGACAGCGTTTTTACGACGTTGCCCATTTTTTTTATTAAAGTTCCGGTTATAGTTACCGATATTTCTATAAGAGGATAAATGTTATGGGTACCAGAAAAATGTATAATACAACCCTGGACACCAAGCTCATCAGGGAAATCAAAGTGCTGGCCGCCAGGCTGGACAAGCGCCAGAATGATATTCTTGAAGAAGCGATCCAGGACTTGCTAATCAAGTACAGATCCCAGGATTTGCTGGGCGCTGCCAATGAATCGGTGGCGCAGTAGGCGCCGACCATTGATGGCCGGAGCGATTTTGGATAATGTCCGGTGAATCTGTCTTTCTGCTTGGGTCCTGTGAAGGGTCTCTGATGACCTGTGGGGTCGAAATGTGCCCGCGTTCAAGAAGCGTTAGGAGGTTATGAATTGGATAATCTGGTTTTTATCGGCTTTGGTCTGATCGGTTTCGGCCTGGCATTTTTTGTTTATATGCTGCTTTCCGGCAAACCGGAAAGTGATGAATAGATAAGCCGACCCCTCTAATATGATATTCATGTGATTCCGGGTTGGATAAACACGTAATCCAGACCATTTTTAACGTGAAATCGGTTTTCGCATTTAAAAAGCCCGCTGATATCTCAGCGGGCTTTTTTGTGGCTTCAGTTTCAGTCGCGGTTGGGTGTCTTAAAATACGACTAAGTCGATCGGTTCAAAATCAGGGCCCAATGATCGTATCACCCAGGCGACTGAAGCTCAGTGCAAAATTGAGGATGTCGACATCCAGCGCCTCGGCCCCGGCGGCTGCAGTGAATCCAAAAAAGAAACGATCAAATTTAGCATTGTCCAGTGCATCCAGTTGAAAAAATTGCACCAGGTCCGGAGCGCTCACCTGGTAGACGATACGCGTATCGTTGAAAAAGGGATCACTGGCGCCGTTGAGCGTCAGGCAGTTCGCATCATCACACTGTTTCATCCACAAGCGCAGCTCATAATCGCCTTCGCCGCCGGCCTGCGTGATGCGATCGACTTCCAGCCGCACGGCCCAGGGGCCTTTTGTGCCGGCGCCGCTCAGCCAGTTGGTGGCACTGTCAACCGTACCCCCCAGGTCGGCAGACGTCAGCAACAGGTCCCTCAGGTTAAGCGGCTCCTCATCAAAGGGTGTCAGGGCATAGACGTTGGTGTCATCTGATCCCACATAGATGAAACCGGTATTTGGATCCACAACCGGAGAGGAGGTTACATTGGCAGGTGAATCGGCGGCATCGGTCACAATTGGAAAAATCCACTTTTCTGTACCGCTGGCCGTATCGACGGCATACAGGTTGCCGTCTTTTGAAACCGCATACACGGCACTGCCGTCCGGGCTCAAAGCCGGGATATTGTCGACGTCCCCACCGGTTGTAAACTCCCATTTTATGCTGCCGCTCAAAGCACCCGGCGTGACGGCAAACAGGGCCGGATTGGCACTATCCGTGCCGAAATAAATCGTGCCATCAGGTCCCACCACCGGGGTGGAGTCAATGTCTGCCCCAACACCCACGCGCCATACTTCGTTGCCATTGGTCGGATTGAGAGCCGCGACTGCGTTTCCGGGAACATCCGTGTAAACGAAGCCGAATCCGGCGACCGTATCGACGCCAGGCATGTAGTCGTTTTCAGCGCCCGCTGCTCCGAGATCACGGGTCCATTTCTCCGATCCATCCGGATTGCGCGCATACACTATATCAAGCGCTGAAAAATAGATGGTCCCGTCGGAACCGATGGCCGGGCGCCCCAATGAAAAAGGTACGCCGGCGCCGGCATTGAACGGCCAACCCAGCTTTTGACTTACGTTCCCCTGCCCACCATCGACGAGGGCATACATATTGCCGTCGTCCGAGCCGATATAAATGGTGCCATCGGAAGCCACCGCTGGTGAAGATCTGACATCACCACCGGTCAGAAAATCCCATTTTAATGTACCGTTCGGATTGATGGCATAAACCTTGTTATCATTTGAGCCGACATAGATGGTACCATCGGATGCTAATGCCGGAGAGGAAATGACATCGCCTCCGGTTGTAAAGTCCCATTTCGGGGTGCCGTTCGGATTGATAGCGTAAAGCTTGTTATCGTTAGACCCAATGTAGATGGTTCCGTCCCCAGGATCCACGGCCGCGGAAGATTTGACCTTTCCGGCTGGATCATCGAATTGCCAAAATCCGGGCCCATGTCGGTTATCGTCATAGGTTGCAATTTGATTAGCAGGACCGCTGCGACAGCTGAGATCCAGGCTTTCGCTGGCCCAATAAACATACTGGACCGCATCCTGGTTGTTGATCAGCGGGTCGTCACGGGTGAACTCGTTGACATTGGCGCCGCTGCAGTAGGCCAGGGTGTCGTTATTAGTGCGGGTGTCGAATTCAACGGCAATTTTAGGGGGATCCAGGCCGCGGTCTTCGGGTGCCGTGGCCAGATAAGCGGTGCCGGCAGAGTTGGTGCGGCTGTCTCCAGCATAGCCCATCAACTCGGAAAGATCGACGTCGCCACCCGCTGAACTGGCCCTGTTATTGGCCGCGTTGAGCAGGGTAAAGGTGAAGCCGTCGCCCTGATTGCCACTAAAATCCACCAGGAAATAGGTCCTGATCCCCAGCGCAAGCAGGCACGCGCCTTGCTGGCAGTAATCGCGTTCACCGCCGATGTTGCGGGTGGCATTGTAAAAGGCCGAACCAAACTCATCGGTACCCCCGCCGCCAATCGTCAGCTCGAAATCGACCAGGTTCGGCTCAAAAAAGCGGGTATCGGTTTCCTGTTGGCTCAAATTGGTGACCAAATCTTCTGCTGTTATGTCCGGCTTTGGGGGATTTAGGATGAAGGAATCGTTGTACACGTTCATCCCCAGGGCATAGGCGTTGCCCGCGGTCACCTCATCCGAGGTGCCTGCGGCCATGACCGTGTAGTTGCGCGGTGAGAGAATTACAAAATCACCATTATACGCGCCGACACCGGAGCCTATCGAAGCTGTAGGATCGGGAAATGTAGGCAACGTATTCGGAAACTGGGAAGCGGTTACATTCTCAAGGATCACTCGGTTATTGTCCGGATCATCCACCAAACGAGCGTACGCATAATCGACCCGATCAATATTGATGGCCCCGTTGAACGGGGGGAAAAAAAAGCGTGCATCGCGGGCAACATTCAGGTTTTGGCCCTCGGTTATGGTCTGCGTTGCGATGGGCTCAACCCCTATTACGAGCCGCTCGCCCGCCTCGGCCAGAAAACTGGCTCCGGCGATGTCGATCGCCAGGCTGCCGCCATTGACGTCGTAGCTGTAGATTTCATCGCGCATGGTTAGGATATCCGGCCCGGTACCGGTAATATATTCGTAATTGATCATCCAAACATCGGTAAGCGGGGTGGCCGGATCGGTGACAAAGTCAGGCGGTATCTCTCCGAGGCGGGGACTTGCATTGGCCACATCCGGGGCATCGATATCGGCGTCGGATTCAAACCAGGGGGTGAACACATTGGGCTCAAAGGTGCCCGCGCCGTCGACCGTGTAAGTGAGCGTATTCAGCGGGTCGATAATATAGTCTTCATCGAAATCCTGTTGACGAAGCTCTCCGATGGCATAGCGCACCCCGGCTTCGGACAGATAACGGGCCCGGCGGGTATCATTGCTGGTTGCGGTGCTGGCCGTGGACGTCGAAAACAGGGAAACCATGGCAACCCCCAGGGTGCCGAAGATGAGCATCAACACCACAACATAGATCAGCACATTGCCGGCAGTGCCGCTATGTCGCTGATGGCGCAACAGCAAAAAATTGCGGTCAAAATTCTTGTAGGAAGTCGGTTTCATAAGCCTGCTATTGGCATCTGATTCAGGTTAGCATTAAGTTTAACGGCCCCATCTTTTAAAAGAAATTGGCGCTTAGATCGGGTTGTCACTTTATGGTGGTGCCAGCACCATATTCCTGGGGAAAATACGGGCGTCAAACTGCCGGCTGAATCGTTCCGGAACAAAATTAAAAGTGATTTCAATGGCCTGAACCTCGTCGCTGCCGTCTGCGTTCAGGTCCGTCTGGGACAAGGTCATACTGAAATTTTGAATTTCATCCAACAAGCGCCTGGCACCATTGCCGCCATTGATGGAAATGACGCCGTTGCTGTACAGGATCTGGCGATCGCCTTCCAGCGTACGGCTGGTATAGTCGATCTGGGAGCCGGCTGTAAAGGTGCTGATGGTGTCAATATCGCGCAACTCCATGCTGATGCGATCCAGGGCAATCTGGGCCTTTAAGGCACCTTCGGTGGTATCTCTGGTCTTCAAATAACCGTTCAGACCGGTGTAAACAAAAAGGGTCGTAAAGACGCCGATGAGGCCCACGAGCACAATGGTGACGATCAGCTCCACCAGGGTAAAGCCGTTTTGCGGCCTTGCCGTAAATCGGCTGTTAATATAGGACAAATTGGGGGTCATCATCGGTCTCTCTGTTGTTGGCTAAAATGGTGGTCAGCGGAAAACGACCACTGATGGCCGGTGCCCCCGGACCTGAAGTCTGAAGCACGATTTTTAAGTAATCCGTGCCGCCGGCTTGCTCGTTGCCGCTGGAATCAAATGTGATATACTGGGTTGTAATGCCGACCCCATCAATCGTCGCGCCACCGTAAGTGGTGGCGATACTGTTGAGCGCGTTCCCTGGATTGTTGCCGTTGATCAGGACGACGTATTCGCCGACTATCCGTTCCAGAACCTTTTCAGTGTTGGCTTCGTCATGGGCAATCTCGACGGCATTCCAGCTGGATTGCAAGGCGGTGCCCATGAAATTGATGAAAATGGCCCCCAGAATGCCGGCTGCCACGATGGTAACGATAATCTCCACCAGGGTAAAACCTTCTGAATTAATTTTTCTGGATTTTATAACCTTCATTGCACCATACCGGTTTCCGGAATAACGGTTATGGTTCGGGTTTGACCGCCGGCCGAAACAGTTAATACCAGATCGCCAGCGAGGGGCGAAGTACCGGGGTCACCCTCTTCGACATAAGCATCAAACGGTTTTCCAATGCGATCGAAAAAAAGTGTAAAGCCGGGTGATAGATTATCGAGCCCCAGGCTGTCAAAGGTAACGACATCATTGCTTTCACCGGGAAACCGTCTTTGATTTTCCGGCAAATTCCAGGCGTTGGCGGGCACTGGAATCGGGACTGAAAATAACCAGTATTGTTTTGCGCCTGTATTACACCGCATGCCCCAGATGCGATGACTCTGTTTCATGGCGGACGACTGGGTATAGCGAATCTGGTTTCGGATGCGGTCGCTGATGCCGACGACGTCCACCTGATCGGTGGTCACCGAGCGACCAATAACATATGCGGCAATTATCGCCATTAACACTAAAACGACGGTAATTTCAATCAGCGTAAAGCCATGTTGGCTGCCCTTTTTGAAAAATAACGTTGTATGCATCCGGAATTTTATGAGATTTTGAGGTTATGCGCTTTTGGTTGATCCGGCCGCCGGACCGGACCGCTGAAACCTTTTTTATGGTATTATTTTTTGGGTGACACGTCAAGAAAAAGCCGTTGTTTGAGGCATTTGCGGGATACACCATCTTTAGACATGTAGAACCGGTCTTAAAAACACATTTTATGCGCCTAAGGCGCATGAACTCGGCAGAGTGTGGGCACCAAAAATCGCGCATTGCCTGTTAATAATGTGTGGGAGTGGCTTTCAGCCGCGATTTTTATGCGTGATCACTTATTTTTAAGATTTCCTTCAGATACGATTACGGCGCCAGAATGACGATTTCAACCGGATGGGCGACGCCTTCGATGCGGCTTGATCTGGCCGGCGCAACATCCAACCGCGGCCGATAGCCCTGGCGGGCGGCCGTCTCAAATGTTTCAGCCGGGCAAAGGGCCCGCACGCCCTCAGATTTGGTATGTTTTTCCAGTTTGGCCGCCAGATTGACCGCATCTCCGATGACGGTGTATTCCAGGCGGGACTCATCTCCGACTGCGCCGAAAATAATACGACCGGTGGCTACCGTGGCGCCTAAAGCCCCACATTTTTTGGCAATTGCTTGAAAAGAAAACTTTTTCGCTTTATACTTTCTGCGGTTCGTGTTTTTAAGGATATCCACTGTTTACAGACAATAGCGTTTCCAGTCGCCAAAAGGAATCCAAATGTACCCCAAGAAAATTAAACTCGATCAAATTGGCGCAACTATAGCCGCCTCGTTTAAGGCCCAAAATGAAATCGTATGTTACCTGGGATCAAATGCCGCCACGCCCACGGCCGCCATTGAGGCCCTGACGCGGTCGATTAAGTCGCAAAAGCCCCGGCTGCCGTTTATC
>JAHEIW010000425.1 GCA_024639185.1 Deltaproteobacteria bacterium
TACTAACAACTGTATTTATTAGAAGAAATTTGATATACTGAAATATTATCTGGCATTCGGAATTAAGCCTTGCTAAAATTTATCTTTATACATATACATGCGGGTCCGATTTGAAAAGGCGATCAATTTTTATTGTGTTTCGGAGGTTAACGTAATGGACGATAATATCCAGGTGACGCGCAACAGCAGCGAGCTAATTAACCTGCTGGTGGATGATGAGCGTGCCCTGCTGTTAAAAGAAATTGCACTTAATTTGCCGGAAATTACGCTGAATGAACGGCAGATGTGTGATCTGGAATTGCTGGCCACCGGTGGCTTTTCGCCCCTCAAAGGGTATATGATCCGCTCCGATTACGAGTCGGTTCTTGACCGCATGCGGCTGCAGGATGAAACGCTTTGGCCGATACCCATCTGCATGGATGTCGACGAGCTCAAAGCCCGCAGCCTTGAAGCCGGACAGTCGATTGCCCTGCGGGACCCTGAGGGCTATCTGCTGGCGATCATGCACATCGAAGACCTCTGGCCGGTTGAGCGCGAAAAAGAAGCCCAGCAGGTGTATGGTACTTTAGATCAGAGCCATCCAGGCATTGATTACCTGTACAAAGTTGCCGGCGAGTATTACATTGGCGGACAACTGGAGGTTTTGAGCCCGCCGCTGCATTCCGACTTCAAACAGCTTCGAATGACACCGGCTGAAATTCGATCCAATTTTAAAAAATTCGGCTGGAAGCGCATGGTGGCCTTCATGACGCGCAATCCGATTCACCGCCCCCAGTTTGAAATGACCATGAACGCCATGCGTGACTCGAATGCCAACCTGTTGTTGCTGCCAATTGCCGGTATGACCAAACCCGGCGATTTTGATCACTACACCCGGGTGCGCTGCTACCGCCGGGTGGCAGCGCATTATCCGCCTGATACGTTTATGCTAAATTTGCTGCCCCTGGCCACCCGCATGTCGGGTCCCCGGGAAGCGCTGCTGCATGCCATTGTGGCCAAAAATTACGGCTGCACGCACTTTATCACCGGCCGCGACCATGCCGGCCCCGGCATGGATAGCAACGGCGAGCCCTATTACGCAAGCGATGATGCCTGCAAACTGACCGAGGAATACAGTGACGAGATCGGGCTTACCATCGTGCCATTTTCAGAGATGGTTTATCTGCCGTTTGAAGACGAGTTCCGATGCGCTGACCAGGTGCCCGAAGGCACCCAGTTTTTAACCCTTTCGGGCTCCGATATTCGCGACCGCATTCGCACCGGGCGCAAAATACCGGAGTGGGGGACCTTCCCTGAAGTGGTGGAAGAGCTTTGTAAAGCCTACCCGCCGCCGCGTAAACAGGGGTTTGCCGTTTTTCTAACGGGCCTTTCCGGGGCCGGAAAATCCACTATCGCAAAAGTGCTTTATGCCCGATTTCTGGAAATCGGAGATCGTCCGGTAACCCTGCTCGACGGCGACATTGTGCGCCACAATCTGTCCAGTGAGCTGACCTTTTCCAAAGAGCATCGGGACATCAACGTCCAGCGCATCGGGTTTGTGGCCAGTGAGATTACCAAAAACCGTGGCATCGCCGTTTGCGCGCCTATAGCGCCATATACGGCCACCCGCGATGAAATACGCAAAACCATTGAAGCTTACGGTGGATTCATCGAGGTACATGTATCCACACCCATTGAAGTCTGTGAAAAACGGGACCGTAAAGGCATGTATGCCAAGGCCCGGGCCGGTCTGATCAAAGGCTATACGGGGGTGGACGATCCTTACGAAATACCGAAAAATCCCGAGGTGTCGATCGATACCTCCGATATCACCCCGGTTGAGGCTGCCCACCAGATTGTACTCGTTTTGCAAAAAAAAGGCTTTATATAGACAGTGACTAAAGTTGGAAGTGACTAAAGTGAGCTAAAGTTATGGATAATAAAGAGTTCTCGAAGGAACTTGAGAAGCGTACCAGAAAATTAGCTGTTCAAATTATCAAAATATCCGCCAGATTATCTAACACCCCGGAAGGTAGAGTTGTCAGAACTCAACTGACAAAAGCAGGTTCATCTGTAGGAGCCAATTACAGAGAAGCAAATCGGGTCAGAAGTAAGGCCGATTTCAGAAATAAGATAAGAAT
>JAHEIW010000426.1 GCA_024639185.1 Deltaproteobacteria bacterium
ACCCTTTCCTCTGCCAGATGAGGCTCAAGCTCGAGTACCTGTTGGGCATCGATCATTTCCAGCGGATATCCATCGTCGGCTCTTTTTTGCAGATGGGCTTCGACAAAAGGAAGTTGATTTTCGTCTTCTATTATGAGCAGCCCGCCACCCTGCACATACTCAAAGTCCATTTCCAGTTTGGCTTTAAGCTGCCGATGAATATTGAAACTGTGCATCGCCAGTCGGATATCAATTCCAGGTTTGCGCGTTATTGACCAGACAAAAGCGGCATTGGCGCCGGAGGCTTCACCGGCCATGCACCCTTTCTCAACCAGGGCAACATTTTTTCCAGCGCAGGCCAGAAAATAGGTAATCGCTGAACCCACCACGCCACCGCCGATAACGACTATTTCAGCTTCTTGCGGAAGCATTAAACATCCTGCTGTTGAATCCACACTGACAATAAAAACTCCAATCTGTGACCCATTTACAAAAAAAATCACTGCCCGGCATTTTGTGCCGGTTTATCTGCGGCCAGCACGCCGAGGGCAACCGGTTTGGTCGATGGCCTGGGCTTTAAATTTCCGACATCTTCAACTGTCACATTGAGCCGATGCCGCAGCAATTCGATAACGAAAGGCCCACACATGCGCCCTTCACATGCACCCATGCCCATGCGGGTCATGCGTTTAAGGTCTTTTATCCGCAGGTTGCGATCGGACAGCGCCGCTTTTAATTGTTTAAGCGTTATTTCTTCGCAGCGGCAGACGATCGTGTCATCGGTTGCCAGCTCATAAAGGCCTTTGCGCGGCAAACTGATATCGTCGAGGACTTTGCGGAATCGATTAATGGTATTCAGTTTTTTTTGGTAAGGCCTCATTTGATCAACGGCCGTTGCCCGTGAAATCGTGCCCAAAGCGCCGGCTGCTGATATTCCGGCAATACAGCCTTCCGCAATGGCGACTTTTCTACCGGCAACACCGGCACCGTCACCAACCGCATAGATGCCGGGCACACTGGTTTCCATGTTGGCCTTGCGCAGCGGAATATAGCCCCCCCGTCGAAGATCGTATTCATGCTCACATTCAGCCAGCATCGTCAGCTCTGCTGAAGATACCAGGCCGTAACCCAAACAGATGCTATCCACGCTAACGCTTTGAGCGTTATTGCGTTCGGGACGCCAGTTTTTGTCCACCTTTGCAATCACCACCTCTTGGACACGCCCATCTCCGCGGGCCTCGATGATCATGTGGTTGGGCAACAACGGAACACCGGCTTTTTTAATGTTGCGCCAATATTGCATGCCTTCCTTTAAAAAATTCCAGTTGCCCCAGATGCCTTTTAATCCCTGCAGCCAATGATTAGCGAAATTCCCAGCTTCCAGTATCGCCGCTATTTTACCGCCGGCCTTGAGAATCTGGTCGGCCAGGACCAGTTGTAAGGGGCCTGTTCCGGCAAGCAGGCTGTTTTCACCGGGAAGCACGCGTTCTGTTTTGACGAGCTTTTGAGCTCCGCCGGTGGTAAAAACACCAGGAAGTGTCCAACCCGGAAACGGCACCGGCCGATCATAGGCGCCCGTAGCGACGACCAGGTGCTTAAAGCGCAGGCTTGATGAGGTGCCATTACGCGCCAGGGCAAGGCTGCGATCATTAAATATTCCCCACACCAGGGTATTGTTTAAATATTGGATTTTATCAGAGCAAGAATAGAATTGCTGCAGCAAATCCTGACCCTCAGTATAATCCGGTCCCAGAGCGCCGGGATCGGTGACGTTGAAACCTTTTTGATATTGCCGGAAGCACTGGCCCCCCAACCGTTCATTTTCATCCAACAGCGTGACGTTCACCCCAGTCTTGGCCGCTTTTATGGCTGCTGTCACCCCACCGGGTCCGCCGCCGATTATGGCAAGATCGGATGCTTTCACTTGCTTAAGATTCCCATTTCGTATTGTTTTTCTGGGTTTCGACCCGGCACCCGGGTGCGGCAAGGGTCTGGCAGGCCTGGATATTGGGGATGCCATTGATGATCATACGGCACTCTTGACATAATCCAATACCGCAATAAAGTCCCCGGGGCTGTTCGAGCTTATTCGTAAAGCGCAGTGTCCTGCGACCGGCAGCCAGC
>JAHEIW010000427.1 GCA_024639185.1 Deltaproteobacteria bacterium
GCATTACAAGTCGCCTGAATTACTGTACGTCACAGCCTCCCGGTGCACGCATTGGCACTCCCTCATCCGGATTACCCGATTTTCTGCTCAATAAAATCCCAACCCTTTTGAAAACCGAAAGGTACCGAAAGAATTTTATGGTTATTGAGGTGCACGTATTTTCTATTGATTGGTTACTTTTGCATATATCCGGGAATCGCCGTGCCCTATTTGAATGGGATAAGGACAGATTGCGGTCCGCATGGTTGGTTCCGTAGAAGCCCTATCTGAAAATTTTGGGATTGCACATTAAAGCTGCAATAAATTTAAGGGGGTTTCAAAGATTCGATTCAGGCACTAAAGAGCCTGTCTTGTAACTGTTTTGCGATATTTTTATTGGTGAGACCGATATTCAGTCATTTTTAAGGAGCGTATAAATTACCTTGGTCCTTTTACCAAAAATACTTCCGGACAGCGTTCGATATCTACTTCTCCACGGAATAATCGGACTAACACCCGGGTGCAGGACACATTTCCGACAGGTTACTACCGCTGGCTTTTAAATAGAGCCAGATTTTTCTCAAATTATGGGCAATAGAGACCAGCTTGAATTCACCGGTTACTTTTTGTTTACCTCGAAGCTGAAAGCCGGTAAATCCCATAATCGATTTGATATGTCCAAAAGGCGGCTCAACGGTATATTTGCGTTTACCATAAATCGCCTTGCCCGATTCGCTGTCCAGTTTGCGGCGCATTTGCCGTAGCTCTTTCTCATAGGGATGCCGTGATATGCTTCGGCCGCTTTTGCTATTTGTACAAAGGCCAAAAAACCGGCATGCGTGGCAGTTTTTTCCCCGGTAGATCCTCAGCGGTTCCTTTTTCTTGCGCTTTTGGAGATGGGAAAAATGAAGCTCTTCTCCTTCAACGCAGATGTAGCAGTCACGCCGCTGGTCATAGACAAAGCTTTCTTTGTCAAAGTCACCCACCGGTTTGCCGCGCTGCCAGGCTTGATACTCTCGATCCGGAATATAGGCATCAATTTCACGCTTGAGCATCGCCTTGATGTTCTCACCGGAACTGTAGCCGGAGTCGGCGCTGCATTCTTTAACTTTCTCTGAAGTGTTCTCTTCGGTCTGCTCGACCATCGGCAGGAGCTGCTCGACATCTGCGGCATCATTGGTGACATCGGCGGCCACTATGACCTGATGCGCGGCATCCACTGCAGCCTGGGCATTGTATGATGTTTTGATGCCATTGGTGGTTTTCATGAAAACCGCGTCAGGATCGGTTTTGTTGATTTTTTCGCTGCTGCCAGAATCCAGCTGCTTCTTCAGTTCTTTGAGTTTTTTGATCCGTTTCTCCGGATCACGGATGTCTTCTGGAAGTTCATCGCCGGTTTTATCCGCACCGTATAGGGCGTCTTCCTGCTGATCGATGGCCTCGGCGTGTTCCAACCAGCGCTTGATCTCTTTTTCGATCCGCTCGCGATCGTAGGTGCTGGCCTCAGAAGCGTTGGCTTTGATCTTGGTGCCGTCAATGGCAATATGGCCCAGTTTGACCATGCCCAACTGCCGGCACAGCTGAACGATTTGGGCAAACAGCAGACCCAGCTCTTTCAGGTTGTTCTTTCTAAAATCGCTGATGGTGCGAAAATTGGGCTTTTGCCATGCGGCCAGGAAAATAAAGGCGATGTTCTCTTTGAGTGCCAGGGCAATCCGGCGGGAACTGAATATGCCCCTGGCATAAGCATAAAAGTAAATCTTGAGCATCATCGCCGGGTGATAGGCCGGATTGCCTTCGGTGGCGACTTTCTTGTACAAACAGGAAAGATCCAGTGTTTTAACGACATCATTGACCAGCATGCACAGGTCGTCGGCCTCGATGAGGCTTTGAACACTGGGCGGAAAAAGCTGCATCTGTTCCTGGTTGTATGGCCGGAGATTGCGCGGTGTGGGTATCTTCAAACCAAATGCCTCCTGATTGAGATCCAGGAGTTTATATAACATTTATTTATAATTGTTTCAATGTGTTGTCGCTATTTTTTTTAGTTTTTTATCGCCGAGCTTTCTCCCCAATCCATGTTCCAAGGTGAGGGGGTTGTCGGACAGGCTCT
>JAHEIW010000428.1 GCA_024639185.1 Deltaproteobacteria bacterium
TTTAACGCACGGCCAGCCACATCTTGGTTCGACGCTGCGTTTTTCCTAAAGCCAAATCCTCGCGGAAACAACCTGTCTCTTTCGACACCCTTTTGCACCAAATATTGTTCTACGGCGCGGGCTCTGCGCAGTGAAAGATGCTGATTGTATTGCTCTGTGCCAACGTTGTCGGTATGGCCATGGATCTCGACTTGCGCCAGCGGGCTCCGATCCAGTATAACCGCAGCCTCATCCAGCGCTGAAAAATAGCGGGGCTTCAATTCAACCCGGTCAAAATCAAACAGAATCTTGGGTAGTTGACCGGAGATTGCGGCCGGTGATTTTTCAGGGGCTTTCTGATGGCCGTTTATTTTCTGTGAGGTTGCTGTCCGGGACATTCGTGGACGCCTGGCACAGCCGTCCATACCGACCGCTGCACCGGCGGGTGTGTCCATGCACAGGTCAGCATAATCCGGGATGCCGTCTGTGTCTCCGTCGGCTTCGGCCGGCGCAGAGTTATTAAAAGCCTTGAGAACCATTTTGGGAGCGTTAAACTGAATACTTTTTACCTTGGTTCTGGATATGTTTAACGCTGACACCGAGTCCGGGGCCAGCCGGAAATGATTTTGTTTTAAAACTCCGGTGATCAGATCGCCGTTTTCAAGCAAAATTTCGGTACCGTTCTGATATCTTTCCGCAAATTCGACGCGGTTGATATCCCTGGGCTGAATCGTCCTGGTAATAAAATTGGCCCGAATTTCAAGTTTGCCATCTAAAAATTTTGCGGAAAAGCGATCGTTGTTTTTCATCGTGACGATAGTGGTTGTCGTCCGTTGACTCGGCCCGTAAAATTCCCGCCAAACTCTTGTTATCTTACTTTTGGCTATTTTTCGTCTTTTTCCATCTTCCTGAAGAAATTGAATGCCGTCGGTTAATAGCATTCCGCTGAATAGGTCATTATTGATGGTTTCGATTACCCATTGCCCGGCGGAGCCTTCTACAAAGCTGATACTTTTTAAAAACGCCTTTTCAATTTGAATTTTCCCATAGGGGGTCATCAACGAGAACGCCGGGCTTTGAAGGGTGCCGACCAGTTTATCTTCATTTTTGATATAGACAATATCTGCCTGACTGACAACCGGGCAGATAAAAGCCATAACCGTCAAAATAATAAAAGCGTGCCTGAAATTTTTCATAAGTCTAAACCTCCTCAGGTTCCATATATTGAGTGCTAAACCTGATGATAAAGATAGCATCTGATTATATATCGACCAATTAGTTAAAAAACTTTATTAGAAATCGGGATGGGTAATACGCGCCTTCACATCCGGATTGGTGCTCGGGCGGGCATAAAGCCCGCCCCTACAACTGAATATATTTGCGTAAAAAATTCAGGAAGGGGCAAAGGGCCTGGTTTCTGGTGATACGAATTTTTGTCAGATGAGGAGGGCGAGGGTAAAGATCGCCAGGTTGCCCAGACAATGAATAACAATTGGGACCAGAATATTTTTTTCAACTTCATAGGCAACGGCAAACAGGATGCCGCCGATAAGCTGGGTAACGGGTAAGATACTACCGGCAGTGTGGGGCATTACAAAAAGTAATGTGCTGAGCAAAATGGCCGTCGGGACACCCCATCTTCGAAAAAAGCCATAAAGAATGCCCCGGAAAAATATTTCCTCTGCGATGGGGCCCAACAATACGCCTACCAGAAAGAAGATGATCAGCCGGCTGCTTTCAGGTGGAAGTTGCATTCGGAAAAGGCCGCTGATCTTAAAACCCGCCAGATAAACGATCAGCAAACCGATTGCAGCCACCGCCCCAAATGAAACCGACCAGATCAGCCCTTTTTTAAGGCCACCATAAAAATGGGGCCATTCCAGTCCGATGCTGGAGATGCGCCTCTGCTGAAATTTTACGATGGCGAGCAGGGAAATAATTTCAGCGGCGCGGGCCAGTCCCAGACCGGTAGGATGCGTGACAATGTTTTGGCTGATCAAAAACCGGACCGTGATCTCCACAACCACGATTGCCGCGATTGCCGCAATTACAGTGCTTAATTTGATTTTGTTTGTCTCCATCCGATTGAACGTAATGCTTTATAGGCATA
>JAHEIW010000155.1 GCA_024639185.1 Deltaproteobacteria bacterium
TGTGAACCCACGCCCGCCATCGCGAGCCGCTCAGGCGAGGCGGGCGGGTCTGTGCTCTCGAGCGAAGCGGGTGGTTAGAAACATCAACTGATCAAATTCTTCAACACCTTTTAACCTAAAATCCAATCTGTGATAATCTGTGTAATCTGTGGATAAAAAATCCCAACTTCAAGCTTATCTGCGCCTCTAATTTTATCAGAGCTTTTAACTGAACTGTCTCATCTGTGTTAACTTGCCGCGGAGTAGCTCGATAGAGCGAAGACGGGTCTGCGTGCGTCTGCGGCTAATTTAAATTCATAACCTCAACAACCTCTTAGTAAGGCTATTCGGATTTTTTGCCGGTCATGCTGCTGATGTCGACTTTTGTGATTAGTATTTTGTCCAGGGCCTCAGCAGCATATTCAAAAGCGCCATCCGCATATTGCGCCATGATAATATCAAGTGCCCGGCGCTTTTTCCCCGGAATTTCTATAAAGCTGGCCGTTCCGTAGCCAACGACGCTGCGGTATTGCATCCCCCAGTCGCAGACGGTTTTACCGGGGCTTATCTTCGTATCGACCTCAAATTCGAAACACACCTGGTTATTGCGCTTTAAGATCTCAATTTTGCGACCTTCCCGGGCCGAATGGAAATACAGCTGATTGCCATCGTAGCCAAAGCACAGCGGCACAATGTAAGCCACGCCTGCATCTGCCAATCCCAGCCGGCAAACCTGTGCCTGGCGAATAATAGAATCGATTTCATCTTTGTCCGTAATTTCTTTTTCTTTCCTTCTCAAAATCTTAGCCTCCTGCGCATAAAGAAATTTTCCGGCTCTTGCCAAATTAATTTACATTTCGATTTCTCAGTCTTTACCAGATTTTGAATTTTTATTAAAGAAAGCGGGCAAAAGTTTATGAGGATACAGACGTTGCGGCGGCGAGTTTGCGAGTCCGACGAGCGGGTTCATCGGTTTGGGCCTCGCTTTGCTGCTCCAGAGTGGGAAGAACAGCAATGATACCAGCAAAAAACCAGAAGGGCTCCATTATTCTCACAATTATGAAAGTATTGGCACCAATGGCATGAAACAAAAGACCGATGTATCCGGCTAAAAAGCCAATGGTAAGTCCTTTGAAGAGAGGTGTTTTTACCGCCTTCATGTGAGCAATCGCTATTTTTAAGATCGAATAAAGAAGATACAAAAATGCGGTAAGTCCTATAAAACCGGTTTCTATAAGCACTTTTGGATACTGCGCATCAATGAACTGATGTCCGGTAATCCCATAGCCCAGCAACGGATGTTTTGGATAATCCTGCAGCAATGTCTTCAAACTGATTATTCGCGCTGAAGTCGACGTGTCCAGGCGTATATCGCCAATCTGAACCTGGCCGGAGAATTCCTCTTGCTTAAATGTATACAGAATTCTGTCCTTGACCGCAGAAGGAAGAAAAATCGGGCTTAATAATAACACAGCAGCCATTAAACCCGTGATAATAATTCGTTGCCTAAACATAAGGGCTACAACAAACAATGTAGGGATCAGTGCTAAATAAGATGATCGCGACTTCGTAAATAGCAGCGGTATAATGATAAAGAATATGAGAATCGGCAAAAAAGATTTTAATTTTGCATTTTCGGTTCTTACAAACAACCCCCCTGCAATGGCCCCCATAAATACCAGATAACCGCCAAATGTATTGGGCTCACCGCCCTCGCCTTCAAAAGGTGCGCTCACCCGACCTTCACCCGGAATTTGAAGAATGCCATAAATGGACATGATAAAGCAGGTTAAAAACAGGCAAATCAACAATCGCCTGACCTGATCAGTGTCCCGCACATAATTGACCACCATGAAATAGACGATGAAATATTCTATGTACTTTAAAACGAATAGTGCACCAGTTTTTGGACCGACGCGATCTGCCATTATACCCAATCCGGTCGACATTAAGCACACGACGACATACATTAGAATGGCTTTATTCAGAGGTGTTTTTAAAAAAAGGCCCAGTTCCTTTTTAACAGCGGTTCTGGCAAACCAGCTGAAGCCGATGAGAACGAGCAAAAAGTCTTCAAAGCGCAGCGTGACGCCCCTCTGTAAAGATGCTCCCGTCGTATTGCCGATGTTAATCTCCGGGCTCAACAGCATCGAAAATATGAGGATATAAAGGCCCCATTCCACGCTAATAAAGGATACGACAAATATGACCAAAACAAGAGCTGCGCAGACGACAATATAGGGGGGATACTGCGAGATCAGAAAACCCGCGCCAAGGGCAAGTGCAATAAAAATGACCAGTAAAATATTAGGCCGCAACGTTAATTCCTAAAAATGCATAATTTACAATGAAATCTTTTGATTAGATAGGCTATGAGCTGAAAACTTTTTTGTTGGGTTTTGAATGCTTTGATTTTTTCGAACGTTTACCTTTTTTAACTTTTTTCCCTTTTTTGACTTCAGGTTCGTTGCCATAATAATAGTAGGAATGATATTGATAGTACTCCGGCCCGGCATCCGATTTGACTTTATTCAAGATGACACCGGTTAAATTGGCATCCACGTTATCAAGGTTGCCCTTAACCCGTTTCAACACCCCTCGTCCGATTTTGCCGGTCATGTAAACCAGAATCACCCCGTCAACCAACGTCGCAATATCGGAAGCATCGGCCACCGGCATAACCGGAGGGGCGTCGATAAATATGAAATCATACGTGTTGCCGACCTCTTTTAAAAAAGTTTTAAACCGGTCTGATGTTAAAATTTCAGAAGGATTTGGCGGTTTGGTTCCTGCGGTGATGATGTGGAGCGTATCCATACCGGGCGTTTTCAGAATGTCATCAATGCCAAAATCGCCCAGCATAATGTCGGAAATGGTGTTGGTAACTTCGTGCCATTGGTAATTTCCAAGCACGTAATCCGTCAGTCCCGGACCAATGGGCAGTCCGTAATACTTGTTAACCAATGGCTTGCGCAAATCCGCATCCACCAGCAGCACTTTATGGCCGGCCTGTGCCATAATCAAGGCCAGGTTAATGGCATTGACGGTTTTGCCCTCCTGCACAAAGGCGCTGGTAATCAGAAACGTTTTTCCCTTTTTTTCCACGCGCAAAAATTGCAGATTCGTTCGCAAGGCCCGGAAGGCCTCAGATCCCATGGATCCGGGCTTGAAGTGTGTCACCAGATCCCGCGTGCGGGTTCTTTCAGGCTCCCTGTGCTTGCTTTTGTTTTTCTTGTCATTGTCTTCGCCTTCCAAAAACGGAATAACCCCCAGAACAGGTACCTGTAGAACCTCCTCGACATCTTCAATTCTGCCCATTGAGGTATCAAATACTTCCACCAGAAAGGCAAATACAATGCCGATGACCAAACCCATGATCAGCCCGGTTGAAACAATCAGTATTTTGGATGGAATGTTGGCAGGTTTGTTCGGCGGCACAGCCGGTTTGACAATCGACACCTGTTCGATTTTGCTGGACTCGGTAATTAATGTTTCCTGGTACTTTTCTTTAAGCTGCGAATACAATGAGGCCTGCAGATCGACCTCTCTTTGAAGTCTGACCAGCTGAAGCGCTTTCTCCGGCAGTCGCTTGTTTTCCTCTCGCAACTGGGAAAGTTTATCCGCATGGTTTTGCACTTTTGCTTCGAGAGATTCGAGCAGGCTTTTCAGCTCTTTTTCGGCTTCGTAAGTGATGGCCCGTATTTGATTATCGACTTCCCGCACCTGAGGATGCCTGGCCGTGAAATCAATCAGCAGGGTCTGGCGTTTTATGAAAAGCTCGCTTAGCTTTTGCTTGTAAGTGTATAGCGGTGAATCCTTACCGGTCGAGAAAAACACTTCTTTAAAGCGTTCTATCGAGCCTTTTCTGCTGGAATCCAGCGCCTTTAACTGAGTGGCGACCTCCTCTGCCTCCGATTTAATATTTTCGTATTCTTTTTCAACGGCGTAGAGCTTATCCAGGGTATTCTGGGTCTGGGTATCCATTGAAATCAGGGCGTAGCCTTCTTTAAAAGCCTGAAGGTTTTGCTCTGCTTCTTTCAGTTTAGCAGACGTCAAACTCAGCTGTTCCTCGATAAATGTCTTGGTCTCATACGTCTGTTTGTTTCTTTCATGGGTGTTGTAATCCCGATAGCCGCGCGCAAACCCATTGGCAATGGCGGCGGCTTCAACCGGGTCTTTTAACGTAACTTTTATGTCGATAATATTGGTGCCTTCCTGGTGTTCGGCTTCGACAATCGCTTTTAATTGCTGAATAGCAGACAGATGCTGCTTGTTGCTGCGAATATCATCCTCTGAAATATCTTTGGGTATTTTACCCAGTATCTGGGCTGTTTTGGCCAGCACAGGGAAACTCTGGAGAATGTAAGCGTGGGTTTCCATATTCTCTGCCTGTGCCCAGTATGCGCCCGTCAGGATGGATCCGATGTTCGCCGATCGGTCGATCTTAACAGCGGCAACAGCCTCATAAAGCGGCACAGGCTCTTTAAACCGGGCAAAACCATAGCTGCAAATGCCCACCAGTACGATCAGAAACAGGATCGGCGCTTTTCTTTTGCGGATAATATGCCAGTATTCTCTCAGGTCGACGTCATATTGCGCCATGCTTGTTAAACCTTATTGATAACAAAATACGGTTATATGATTAAAATATACTAATTTCGTTTGAAATTTAGAGGCTGAATTGTTTGAAGGATATTTAGTCTCCAACGACATCTACTGCACGATCCCAATCGTTCACAACTCGCGCCGGCCAGAGTATAAGCTCCAGCAGCGGTCTGATTCGTTTGGCAAAGATGTTTATACTTCCCCAACCGGTCCGGGGTACATAAATCATATCCCCGCTTACAAGCGTGATGTTTTGAGATTGGTCCCCTTCCTCGATTAATCGCTGTATATTAGCTGAGATAACCTCCGGCCTGGTAAGGTCCCCCCGAACCACTCTTGTTTCCGGAGTCGCAGCGAAAACAGTGGGGCCGCCAGCTTCTGAGATCGCATCGATCAAACGCATTTTGGGGCTTGTAAAGGCAATGACCCCAGGCTCTTCGACTTCACCGAATACATACACCCGGTTATCATCCTTGGAAAGGGTCGGGATAAACACCAGGTCGCCGTCATCCAGGACAAAATCCGTGCCGGGTTCGCCCTGATGGATGGCCTTGAATAAGTCCAGAGAAATGGAATCGCCGCTTTGACGACGAATGTTGACCGTGGTCAGGTTGGCATTTTCCGATGGACCACCGGCCTTGGTGACCATCTCGAGCAGGGTGGTTTTGCCTTTCAGGCGGTATTCGCCGGGCCCTGTATCTTTAACGTTTCTGAAAGCGATTGCCCCCAGGAGTGTTATGGATTTACTTTTATGCTCTTTGATGACTACATCGATTTTCGGCTTCCGGATATAGCTTTTCAGGCTATTCGTCAGTCGCCGGTCCAGCTGACTGGCTGTCAGGCCATTTACAGGTATATCATCGACATATCGAAAGGAAATTTTTCCGTCGGGACGAACAAAAACTTCATCTTTAGTTGAAGCCGTCCCTTCCCAAAAAGTAATTTCAAGCACATCTCCGGGACCGATCTTATATTCGGTTATTCCATTGATCGTTGTAAAAACCTCGTTTTCCTCGGGAGCTGCCAGAATCGCCAGCTGGTCGGCTCTTGGCAGGGGTTCAATTTGCATTCGTCGGGATTGGATTGCAGCGCCGGTGTTTCCGGGCCAAATCTGAATGCCTTCACCATGGTTAGCCGCACAAATATCAGGGTAACCGTCCGCATTCAAATCGGCAGCACCAATCCCATAATATATACCGGATTGTGGGAAAGGTCCCTCATAAACCGCCCAGTTATCATCGCCCAGGTTTCGCCAGGCCAGGACGCCCCTGTCATCCAAAGAACCGGCCACAATATCGACCATGTTATCGCCATTCAGATCAATTGGCAGCACTTTCCAGAAACTGGGTGAACCCGAAAGTGGATACGCTGCTTCACCGTTGATCGAAGCAACTTTGAGGCGCCTTTTGAGAAACTGAATGGGCCCAAAAGTCTTTGTAAATTCACCCTTACCATCTCCCTGGAAGGTGTGAATCCCCGATAAGTGGGTGGCTGCCAGTATGTCCGGATTTCCGTCATTGTTGAGATCGCCAATGTTCACCCCGTAATAATTTGCGGTATTCAAAGGTGGTGTCGAAGACCATCGACCGCTGCCATCTCCCAGCCAAACCCTTAGCGAGCCGTGCTGACCCCAGCCGGCGCCGACTAAATCCGGGATGCCGTCTTTATTCAGGTCCGCCACAGCCACATCCATGTAACGCCCCAGAGTGGTCGGGCCGCTCTCCGCAATCCATCCGCCTTTGCCGTCTCCCAGCCACACCTGGATGCCGGCATGCTTGTCCTCGGTGGAATTTGCGGCGATGACATCCATGTGCCCATCACCGTTGACATCTGCAGTTGTGATATTTTGATAATGGCCAATCTTAACAGGGCCATTCTTCTGCTTCCATTGACGGTTGGATTGATTTATCCACAATCGAATTCCGGCGGTTGCTTTCCGGACCGAAAAAACGATGTCGTTTAGCCCGTCCTCGTTGAAATCCCCTACCGCAACCGAATGCACTTCACCATGAACGGGCAGGATCTGGGCTTCCGAAACAGCGCCCCGGCCATCACCATAACTGATGGTCACCAAACCGGGCGAGGAAGAACCGCCTACTACATCCAGGTTCCCGTCATTATCAATATCTTCGATTACCACCGCGCGAAACTTGCCTGAAGCAACCAGACCATCAGCTTTCGGCACCGGCGGTGCGGTTTTTGTCTCGTAGGCCTTGTGCTGCGCACAGCCCAATAGCATCAATATTGCCAGGCATCCTGCCCATACCAATCCAATTCTTGAACGGGTATCCATTTTTCTAATCCTGTTAAGGTTTTGTTTACAATGCATGTTTAAGTACCAAGATCCTCGATGGCATCCTCAACCACCTTGCTGTCCACGACTTTGGCTTTTTTCATCAAACCGATCAGCAAACAGCGATCACATACATTGTTAACGCGCAATGGAATTCCGCCTGAAAATTCATAAAGCGCTTCGATGGCCTCACGGGTAAAAATTCCCCGGCTGGCCCCTGCACTTTTGAGGCGAAAAACGACATATCTTAAGGTATTTTCAATATCCAACGGTTCCAGATTAAACTTAATACTGATCCTTTCCTTCAGGGGCTGCAATTCGGATATATTTTTTAGCAAAGGCGGCTGCCCCAATAGAACCAGGGTGATCAGAAATTCATCTTCCGACTGAATGTTGAGCAGCATCCGCAGTTCATCCAGGGTGGCCTGATTGGAAATAACATGAGCCTCATCGATCGCTAAGACCGTGCTAATCCCCTGCTCTCCGTTTTGAATGAGCAATTTTTGCAGACGGTCCAGCAAAACCGTCTTGGATCCATTGTCGGAATTATTGTCGCCCAACTTGAGCAGGATGGCTTTAATCAGATCCGTTGGCTGCAAGGCCGGGTTGGACAGTATCTCAAACTGGAACTGGTCCCGGCTGAGGTGATTATTGAGCGCCTTGGTTACGGTGGTTTTACCACAGCCGACCTCGCCGGTCAGCATGGCAA
>JAHEIW010000429.1 GCA_024639185.1 Deltaproteobacteria bacterium
TCATCGCCCCAGATCACCAGGATGTTGGGCTTTTTGTCGGCCGCAAGTACCTGCGAACCTAATGCGGGCAGCAATAACACTGCAGCAATCAGCAGAAAAACTAATTTTCTCATAATAATTCCTCCTTGTTTTCTATATGTATGATGTCTTCCAAGCACCCATCATCAGGGGACAACCAGCAAGACATCTGTGAATAAAGTCGATTTTAATAAAGCCGCCCGGCTTCAAATGCTCGATGCCGCGCGGCTAACAGACTTGACGACTTACTGAGTTGGGTTGCTTTGTAAGGTCTGCAACACCGCATCAAGGTTGAAGGTGCCGGGCTTCATGCGCGGCGGAAAATCTTTGTATGTTGCCAGGTGTTGCGATACATATGCCACCGCCGGCAGAATCAGGTAAGCGCGCTCGAAGCGCCAGATGTTGTACATTTCGGCCTCCTGCTCGGCGCGTTCAAAGGGATCGCCGCGCATATCGATCAGCTTCGGTACGCGCAGGGTCACCAGCGGCTCCTGCCATACGGCGAAGCCATGCGCCCGCTGCTCCATGAACACCATCTTCCAGCGGTCGTAGCGCAGGCCGGTGAGGTTGCCGTCATCGGACCAGTAAAAGAACTCCTTGCGCGGCCCTTCCTCAACTTCGCCCTTAAAGTAGGGGAGCATATTATAGCCGTCGAGATGGACTTTGAAGTTCCGTCCGTTAGCGCTATGTCCCTTGATCAATTTTTCTTTGATGTCCGGTTCACCAACAGCGGCCATCAGAGTCGGCACCATATCTTCGTGTGAGAAAACGTCATTGTAGGTGCTGCCGGGCTTGATGACGCCGGGCCATTTGATCAGGGTCGGTACGCGGTAGCCGCCATCCCAGTTGGAGTTCTTCTCGTTGCGGAACGGGGTGGTGCCGCCATCTGGCCAGGAAAATACTTCAGCCCCATTATCGGTGGAATACATGACGATGGTATTTTCATCGAGCCCAAGTTCCTTGAGCTTGTCGAGTAGTTGACCGACATGGTTGTCATGCTCGCGCATCCCATCAGCGTAAATACCCAGGCCGGTCACCCCTTCGGACTCTTTCTTGAGGTGGGTAAAGACGTGCATCCGTGAGGTGTTCCACCAGAGCAGGAACGGCTTGTCGGCTTTCTTGGCGCGCTCCATGAAGTCGATGGCACCGGCGGTGATCTCATCATCTATGGTTTCCATGCGCTTTCGGGTCAGTGGGCCGGTATCCTCGATTTTGCCGTCGGCAGTACTGTGGATGACGCCGCGTGGCCCGAACTTCTTCTTGAATTCGGCACCCTTCGGATAGTCGACGTGCTCCGGCTCTTCCTCGGCGTTGAGGTGGTAGAGGTTGCCCTGGAACTCGTCGAAGCCGTGGTTGGTCGGCAGATGTTCATCCAGGTCACCCAGATGATTCTTGCCGAATTGACCGGTCATGTAGCCATGGTTTTTGAGCAGCTCGGCGAGGGTCGGATCCTTCTCGGAGATACCCTCCTTGGCCCCCGGCAGGCCGACTTTCAGCAAACCGGTGCGGAACGGGCTCTGGCCGGTCAGGAACGCAGACCGCCCGGCGGTGCAACTCTGCCCGCCATACCAATCAGTAAACATCGCACCCTCGTTGGCGAGGCGGTCGATGTTCGGTGTCTTGTAACCCATCATGCCGTGATTGTAGGCGCTGATGTTGAACCAGCCGATGTCATCGCCCCAGAGGATAAGAATGTTGGGCTTGTCCGCGGCCAGGGCCGCACCGTTCAACGAGATTAGCGCAACCAGACATGCGGCGATGCATGCGTAAATGTAGCGGTCTTTTCTTTGGCCCATGATATACTCTCCTTTCGTTTGCTATGTTGGTTCTATAGGTTAGGCGTGGACTAAAATGCTGCAGGGGTATCTTCCAGGAATCTCGGACCTCAGCTCGGAGGTCTTGCCAGGATTATGTGCTTACCTGCAGTTTTGGTCGATCGGCCGGCTCCTCAGACCCGAATGGTTTCTGCTCCGGCTTGAGTTCTTCTATCACCGCGTCGGCTAAAGGGGGGTCAATATGTCGAGAATGATCATTCTCCTTCCATGACCCCATAGATCGCATCTA
>JAHEIW010000430.1 GCA_024639185.1 Deltaproteobacteria bacterium
GGAAAGTGAAATGTTCGGGTACGAACAGGGCGCCTTTACCGGTGCCGACCGCCGCAAACGCGGCAAGTTTGAGCAGGCCCATGGCGGGGTGCTCTTTCTGGACGAAATCGGGGACATGTCCCTTCCCCTGCAGTCCAAGCTGCTGCATGTGCTTCAGGGCGGAGATTTTACACCGCTGGGATCCGAAAAGGTGATGACAGCTGACACCTGGGTCATCGCGGCCACCAACCACGAGCTCGAGCACGATATGCAAAACGGTGAGTTCAGGGAGGATTTATATTACCGGCTCAGTACCATTAAAATTTACATCGAACCGCTGCGCAATCGTTCCGAGGACATCCCGCATTTGATCGAACACTACATCAAAGAATACACGGAGATGTTTGGGGACAAAAAAATTCAGCTCCCCAGCCAGAATGCCATAACTAAAATGACCGGCTATCGCTGGCCCGGCAATGTTCGCGAATTGCAAAACGTGCTCAAGAGATACATGATTCTGGGAGAAGGTGACGAAACCATCGATGACCTGCTCAGCAGGGCAGCCCCCCGGCAAATGGGCGCCGAATTGCAGCCCCACGGAGCCAAACCCTCCATCCCTGTTGACCTCTGGGGAGCAGACGGCGACAAACCACCCAATCTATCGTCATTATCGTTGAAAAAAGTCCGCAAAAAAGCGTTGGACCGGGTTGAAAAAGAAGTCATTTCCTACGTTCTTGAAAAAACGGGCTGGAATCGAAGCAAAGCTGCCAAAATCCTCAATATCAGTTATAAAACCCTGCTCTACAAGATTAAAGACCTCAACATCGAACAGCCACCAGATGCGTCTGATTAATCCCCTTTAGGGGATTAGGGTTCCGGGTTCAGAGGTTTCCTCCTTCATCTTTCAAGCTTCCTTTTTAGGTTAAAATACGGCGGCATGCAAAAGCCCTATCAGTACTGGCTTATATCCGACTGTTCAGCATTTCTCTCCTTCGTCATGCAAGCTTCGGCGAACGAGCAGGTGACGGTTAACGGCAAGTGCCAGGCATCAGCGTTTTGGCTGCTGGCTTCTGGTTTATGGAAAGGCTGAGAAGCCGGGATGCTTGAAAGCTGGAAAGCCTCAATATTTGCAATTTCACACGAACATTTTTTTAGGACACAGATCTGCTCACCCGCCCGCCTCGCCTTGCGTCTCGCATGGCGGGCGTGGGATTTTCACGGTTCTTTTTATTTAATAATTTGGTGTTTTTATCTGTGTTCATCTGTGTAAATCCGTGTCCCTAATTTCTTATTCTCGGTTTTATAGCTTCCAGGCCTCCGGGCAGCCCCTATCTATGAGCTATGAGCTTTTAAAGCCTCCCAGCAAAACGCTAACCTTTGAACCACATAACATTGCATCTTGAACCCGGTACACTGTACCATGTTCCCTTGAACCTTCGAACCCTGAACCTTTGAACCCTGAACCCTGAACTTTTGAACCCAGAACCTTTGAATTCCTGATGGAATTCATTTACACACCATTGGGTAGGACAATACCTATTTTTTACCGGCCAGATGACGCGCCTTGCGGGCCTCTTAAGAATCTGAATCTTAAGAGGCGCAAAGCTATCCTTATGATCTTACTATTAATTCAAACGCTACAACCGACAGCCCCATTTTTTCCAGGCTAAATCAAGTGATATGGAATAAAAATTGCTTTAATAGGTTATCGAAGGTTGACATTTGAAAGCGCTACAGACCCACTCTGGGGACATCATGCTTCAGGCCGGTTCGCAAAGCGGTATTTCACGGGTCACTCACAGACGCACACACAGCCCGGCAATCATCTCAACATTTTATTGGGCCAATCTGATATAAATCGATTCATATGAACCTGCTGGCTGACTGTGGTAAAGATGCACATTCTGTTTCGCTGGGAATCTGTTCGCGTGCATTAATGGTGAAAGGATTGCAATGGGATCTCAAACGGAAAATACGACAAACGAGAAAAAACAAAACCTCACCTCAACCGACAACGGCGGAAGGCGTTCCGGGGGGGATCGTCGGACCTACTCTTACACCATGCATTTTCCTGAAAGGCGCAGCGGAGAAGATCGGCGC
>JAHEIW010000156.1 GCA_024639185.1 Deltaproteobacteria bacterium
TGGTAAAGTCAAAGTCCGAACCGGGGCTCTGGCTGGAAAAAGTGCCCGTTCCGGAGATCGGCATCAACGATGTTCTTGTAAAGATCCACAAAACCGCCATCTGCGGAACGGATGTGCATATATATAACTGGAACGAATGGGCCCAAAAGACCATTCCGGTGCCCATGCCGGTGGGCCACGAGTTTGTGGGCCGCGTGGCCGAGATCGGCGCCAATGTGCATGATTTTAAACCCGGCGACCTGGTTTCCGGTGAAGGGCATCTGGTTTGCGGCCGGTGCCGTAACTGCCTGGCCGGCCGGCGCCACCTGTGCATGCGCACCAGCGGCGTGGGGGTCAACCGCCCCGGCGCCTATGCCGAATATTTGAGCATCCCGGTCACCAACATCTGGTATTGCGATAGCACGATCCCAATGGATATCCTGACCTGCTTTGATCCGCTGGGCAATGCCACGCATACTGCGCTCTCGTTTGATGTGCTCGGCGAAGATGTACTCATTACCGGTGCCGGGCCCATCGGCTGCATGGCCGCCGCGATCGCCAAACAGGCCGGTGCCCGCTATATCGTTGTTACCGATGTGATTCCCTACCGCTTAAAGCTGGCAAAGAAAATGGGGGCCACCCTGGCGCTGGATGTGCGTACCCAAAAGATTCAAGATGCCCAGAAGAAACTGGGCATGAAGGAAGGCTTTGATGTCGGTTTGGAGATGTCGGGCCATCCGGATGCGTTGCGATCGATGCTGGCCAATATGTGTCACGGGGCTAAAATTGCCATTCTGGGGATATTGCCCGCCGATACCGCCATTGACTGGGATCTGGTCATTTTTAACGGGCTGACCCTAAAAGGGATCTACGGCCGTGAGATGTATGAGACCTGGTATAAAATGACCGCCATGATTCAAAGCGGTCTGGATATCAGCCCGGTGATCACCCACCACTTTGATTATACCGAATATGAAAAAGCGTTTAAGGTTATGCGATCGGGTAGATCGGGCAAAGTCATTCTTAACTGGGCTGATTAACCGGCTTTAAAACCTCATCTAATGCCCGAGAGCTGTGTTATGAGTCGTTTCAAAATGCTCACGTACTAGCGTCGTCATTCTAACTTGGATGGAAGAAAGCGATTAAATATACAGATGCCTAAAATGTCTAAAATGAGCTAAAATGCCTAAAATTATGGTGTCGCTATGCTCCGTCTTTTTTTAATAGATAGAATTCATCAACTTTAGTCACTTTAGAAATTTTAGGCATTTTAGGCACTTGCTTACTCAACCCTTGAAGTAAATATAAAATGATAAACTATTATAATCCTGAAAACTTTTAGAGGAGAGGCAGCATGTATGGGAAAATGAAAGACCATCTGATCAAAGAGCTGGCCCAGATTCGTGACAGCGGTCTGTATAAAGACGAACGCGTCATTGCCGGGCGTCAGGGTGCCCGTGTGCAGCTGATCGACGGCCGACAGGTCATCAATCTATGCGCCAATAATTATCTGGGCTTATCCGGCACCCAGGAGCTGGTGGATGCTTCCAAAGCAGGCCTGGAGCAGTGGGGCTATGGTTTGTCTTCGGTGCGCTTTATCTGCGGCACCCAGCAACTGCATAAACAATTGGAGCAAAAAGTATCCGAGTTTTTGGGCACCGAGGATACGATTCTTTATTCTTCCTGTTTCGATGCCAATGCCGGTCTTTTTGAAACCCTGCTGGGCCCCGAGGATGCCGTTATTTCCGATGAGCTCAATCATGCCAGCATCATCGACGGCATCCGGCTATGCAAAGCGTCTCGCTACCGTTATAAAAACAACGATATGACCGATCTGGAGACCCAGCTCAAGGCAGCCCAGGACGCCCGTTTCCGGCTAATTGCCACCGATGGGTCTTTTTCAATGGATGGCATCGTTGCGAATTTAAAAGGGGTCTGCGATCTGGCCGAGCGCTATGATGCGCTGGTGATGGTGGACGATTCGCACTCAACCGGCTTTATCGGCAAGACCGGCCGCGGCACCCCCGAATACCATGGTGTCATGGAGCGGGTGGATGTGATTACCTCGACCTTCGGCAAAGCGCTGGGCGGGGCGTCGGGTGGCTTTACCTCCGGGCGCAAAGAAATCATTGATATGCTAAGGCAGCGCTCGCGGCCCTATCTTTTTTCCAATACCCTGGCACCCGGCGTGGCTGCTGCGGTGTTTAAAGCCCTGGAGACCCTGAGCGCCTCAACCGAACTGCGGGATCGGCTGGAGCGCAATACCACCTATTTTCGGGAAGGGATGACCAAAGCCGGTTTCAAGATTAACCCGGGAGATCATCCGATCGTACCGATCATGCTCGGAGATGCCAAAGTGGCTGTGAAAATGGCTGATGCCATGCTGGCCGAGGGTGTTTATGTAATTGCTTTTTCGTATCCGGTGGTTCCAAGGGGCAAGGCCCGTATCCGGGTGCAGATTTCCGCCGCCCTGACCACCGCCGAGCTGGATACGGCCATCGCGGCGTTCACTAAAGTAGGGCAACAATTAGGGGTCATCTAAAGCGAAGCTATCCCCAAAATGCATTTTACCCGCTGAGGCGGGCAAGCGCCCAAGGGCTGTGCTTTCCGGGATAAATGGATTACGCATCTATTTGAGGACGTTACCCGCTTGTTCGCCTTTGGCAGGCTCAACTGACCAACCGGAAAGCGTGAGCACCTATTTTTGAGATAGCTTCATAGAGCCCGATGAGAAACCCCATTGCCTCCTGGCGCATATAGTAGGACGTGTCGGGGTCGCGAAGCAGGGGCAGCTGCATGCCGGATTCAACCAGCACCACATCGGGCCATCTCAGTTTTGTTTGGTGGTATAAGGTGCTGCAGCCGGCAATGCCTCCCCCGATGACGACGAAACGCGCGTGGTTTTTCATCTCTTTACCTCCTTGTGAAGCTCTTGTTAACCTCGATGGTTGTCTATATTTTTGTTCAGCAGTACTTTTCTCTCAGAGTGCGCCCTCCAAAGGTAAGAGAGCACTATTTATTTCAATGTTGACGTCCATAACGCGAATAAGTTGATATCACAACGTTAGTAAACGCAGATAAATCTTGACAACGGCCCCGGCATCCGCCACCGTTCAATCAAACTATCAGATATATCACCGGACAGCAAAATATCGGTATGGTTCATTTATGAAACAATAAAATCAGTAACCACTTAGTATCATTAATATAGAATTGATTTAAACCCTTTATGGCGGAGATAAAAGAAAAATTCGATCGAGCTGCAATTTTTACAGGCCTGTTTCCTGATAAGAATCGCCCAAACCTGCAGCAAGGCAAATAAAGGAGAAGACCATGCAAAATGATATGGCCGACAAGCCTAAGGGGAAAGACCTGGTAATCAATGAACAGAACCTCCCCTGTTTGGTCGCTTATTTGAAAAAACTTTAGATCAAGCGTAAAGGTGCTGAAAGTAATATGCAGGTCAAAAAGCACATTCAATTGCTGCAGGAGATCAAAGGAAATATGAGCTCATCAAAAAGTTATGTCTTTGGGCGCGCCGCGGAAGGTGCGCTTCCAAAAGTTCACAAAGCAGAAGGTCTGTGGATCGAAGATGACAGCGGAAAGCGCTATCTGAACGCCAGCGGCGGTGCCGCTGTAACCAATGTGGGACACGGCCGCCGTGAAATTGCTGAAGCTCTTCATCAGCAGGTTCTTCAGCATGATTACATCCATCCGACCGCATTTGTCTCACCGGTGGTAGAAGAACTGGCGGCAGCGCTTGCGCGCCGGGCGCCGACGGGAATTGAGCGTTTTTACTTTCTTTCGGGTGGCGGCGAGGCGGTTGAAGCATCCATCAAGATGGCCCGCCAGATACATCTTGTAAAGGGGCGACCCGAGAGAGTCCGGCTCATTTCTCGCTGGAAATCATATCATGGTTTGAGTCTGGGCGCTCTATCCGCCATGGGACGCACCGCCTTTCGCGAGCCGTTTACACCCCTTCTGGGTGAGGTCGTCCATATACCACCGCCCTATTGCCTGCGTTGTTCTTATGGCCTGACCTATCCCGGCTGTCAGCTCAGATGTGCGCTGGCACTGGATGAAACCATCCAGAATATTGGACCCAATGTGGTTTCCGCTTTTATCGGCGAAACGGTCTGTGGCGCAACACTGGGTGTATATGCACCCCCTCCGGATTACTGGAAGATCATCCGCGAGATATGTGATGCGTATCACGTATTATTAATTCATGATGAAGTCATGTGCGGATTGGGTCGCACCGGTCGCTGGTTCGCCAGTGAACATTACGATATCCATCCGGACATTGTCACCTTAGGTAAAGGATTGGGTGGCGGTGCGATTGCTCTATCTGCGGTTGGTGTTCAAGCAGAGCATTTCGATGCCTTACAATCAGCCGGCGGATTCGTACACGGCGGCACCTATTCGCACCACCCGGTAGCCGCTGCCGTCGGTCTGGCAACCTTAAACATTTTGAAAGAAGAAAATTTGATCGAACGTGCCGAGCGTGTCGGTAATGTGCTCGGTGCCAAATTAAAGCATAAATTGTCCGGCACCCCCCATGTCGCCGAAGTTCGCGGTTTGGGGATGTTTTGGGGAGTGGAGCTGGTCGAAGATAAGGACTCACTGCGGCCGTTTACGCGCGAAGCGCAAATGGCAGAGCGCGTCTGGCATAGCGTATTTCAAAAAGGCGTCATCGTATACAAGGCCTTTGGCCTGGCCGGCAGTGATGGTGATGCCATCATCATAGCACCGGCTTTTACGATCATAGAAAAAGACATTGATTTTTTAATCGACTCGCTCGCCCAGGGCATCGCAGAAACCATTGAATGATCATGAACTTTTCATTTATTTTCATGCAAAATAAGGAGGATATGCAATGAACGGGTGGATGGGAAAAATTCTCAGGGTTAACTTAAGCAACGGTGACATCAATGCTGAAGCACTGGATCCGAAAGTCGCCAGGGATTTTGTCGGCGGCAGGGGTTTGGCCATCTATTACATGCTCAAGGAAGTGGATCCCAATTGTGATGCCTTGGGAAAAGAAAATAAATTGATCATGACCACCGGCCCCCTCACGGGTACCAAAGCGCCGACCGGTGGACGCTATATGGTGACCACCAAGTCTCCTTTGACAAACGCCATCACCTGTTCCAATTCCGGCGGTAACTTTCCTGCTGAACTCAAAAAGGCCGGCTTCGATGGGATCATTTTTGAGGGTTCTGCAGCGGAACCCGTTTATCTCTGGATCAATGACGGCAAGGCGGAATTAAAACCGGCCGGGCATTTATGGGGCAAAAATACGCACGAGACCGACGATGCCCTGCGGGCCGAATCCGACGGCAAGGCCAAAACCGCAGTCATCGGGCCTGCTGGAGAAAAAGGTGTTCTTTTCGCGTCCATCATGAACGACCGCGATCGGGCGGCTGGACGCGCCGGGGTTGGCGCGGTCATGGGGGCCAAAAAACTTAAAGGCGTGGCCGTTCGCGGAACCCAAAAGATCCAATTGGCCAGTGAAGAGCAATTCAAGGAAATGAATCAAAAATATCGCGACCGGTTTAAAGAAGTCAAAAAGGCCGGGCCCTATCCGCTGACCACCCATGGCACGGCCATTACAGTCGTGGCCACTCAGACACATGGAGTTTTTCCCACGCGTAATTTCCAGACCGGGCAGTTTGATGAATGGGAGTCCATTTACGGTGAGGCCCTGACCGAGAAATATCTGGTTAAAGCAAAGCCATGCTTTAGTTGCCCGATTGCCTGCGGGCGGGTAACCAAAATCCCCGACGGGCCCTATCAAGGCGAAGGCGAGGGACCTGAATACGAGACGGTCTACTCATTGGGATCTGATGTCGGCGTCGGTGATCTGGCGGCGCTCACCAAGGCGAATTACCTGTGCAATGAGCTGGGTTTGGACACGATCAGCATGGGGTCGGCCATTGCCTGTGCGATGGAGCTTTATGAGAAGGGCCATCTCAGCGAAGGCGAAATCGGCTTTCCCTTGGAGTGGGGGGATGGCGAAGCCCTGGTGAAATTAACCCAGCAAACCGGCATGCGTGAGGGTTTTGGAGACATCCTGGCCGAGGGCAGCTTACGGATGGCAACGCACTATGGACATCCGGAGCTTGCCATGGTTTCCAAAGGCCTTGATCTACCCGGCTATGATCCGCGCGGCACTCAGGGATTGGGATTAAATTACGCCACTTCGCCCATCGGGGCTTCGCACATGCGAGGCGATCTGCCCTATTGCGAGCTTCTGGGCGTTCCGATCAAAATTGATGGGCAGACCTGGGAAGATAAGCCACCGATTGTTGTCAAATGGCAAAATGTCTTTGCGCTGATAGATGCCGCGGGTTTGTGCGTTTTTTTCAGTATCCGCTACCTATGTGACCCGACGTTGGAAATTCGGCCGGAAGGCATTCTGGATCTGATTAATGCCGCCACCGGCGCAGACTACGCTTTAGATGAGCTGGAAGAAATCGGTGACCGCATTTTAAATGCCGAACGCCTTTATCTTATGCGCGCCGGTTTCGATCGCCGACAGGACAGCTTGCCGGCCCGCTTTACCGATACACCCATGCCCGATGGGCCTGTTCAAGGCGTGGTTTGCCATTTGGATGAAATGCTTGAACAATACTACCGGATTCGGGGCTGGTCTCAAGATGGCCTTCCGACCGAGGAGAAACTTAATGGTCTGGGTCTTGATGGGATGTGAGATGTAAAACGATGAAAGTGCATGTGGACCTATATGTCAATTTAAAAAAATATGCGCCTGCAGACGATAGTTCCTTTGACCTTCAACTTGAATCCGGGGCTACCGTTAAAACTGTTTTGGCTATTCTTAAAATCCCAACTGAAGAGAAGGCGATTGTGCTGGTCAACGGGCGCAACGCTGATGAATCCAATGCATTAAAGGAAAAAGATACCTTGACGCTGTATTCGCCGATATCAGGTGGTTGACTGATTTTGCATGAAAATTAATGAGAAGTTAAATTTTATTCATAGTTGCTGTTTAATCGCTTTCGTAAAGTAAACTAAAATATCTACCAAATTGAATGGATGGGAATCATTTTATCTGATTAATTTTCACTCTGGAAACAATGCGGCAAGCCTGAGATTTCCATCTGCTGCGTTACCACGCCCGCCATCGCGACCCGCCCGCCTCGCCTTGCGGCATCGCATGGCGGGCGTGGGCCGCTCAGGCGAGGCGGGCGGGTTAAGGCCGAAGCATAGTACACTATAGCTTCGCTCTGAAATGCCTTGCATATGAAAGCCTCAGGCTTGTGCAAAATTCAGGCTCGAAAAAAAATCATCATTTCGAACAAGGACAAGTGTATGTCTAAAGCAGAGAGACGCGTTATCCAGGGTGTTGAAAGAGGGCGGCCGTTTGAGATTGAGGTAGATGGCAAAAAGATTCCTGCCTACGAAGGTGAGACTATTGGGGCAGCATTGCTGGCTGCCGGTCGCAGGACACTGCGCTTTACGAATAAGCTCGAACAGCCCCGGGGACTTTATTGCGGTATTGGATTATGTCAAGAGTGCCGTATGATCATCAATGGCATCCCCAATATC
>JAHEIW010000157.1:0-2208 GCA_024639185.1 Deltaproteobacteria bacterium
TGAATACAGTCTGATCACCAAAAAAGGCGCTGAAATAGCAGCCATCATCACCACCAGGCTGATCCGCTATCATGGTGAAGCAGCCATTCTGGGCATTATCACCGACATCACCGAGCGTAAGCGCGCCGAAGAAGAACTACAATATCGACTCAAATTTCAGAATCTGATCACCAGAGTTTCCAGCCAGTTTGTTAATCTGTATCCGGCACAAATCGATGATGAAATCGATCACACCCTGCAGCAAATCGGCGAATTTACCGAGGCGGATCGCAGTTATGTATTTCAGTTCTCCAATGATCAAAAATCGGTATCCTGCACACATGAATGGTGTACCGATCAAATAGAGCCGACCATCGAGCGTATTCAGGATGCACCGGTGGATAGTTTTCCATGGGTAATGACCCAATTTTTAAGCGGACGAATGGTGTTAATCCCCCGTCTGGATGACCTGCCCCCTGAAGCCAGTTTGTTAAAAGAGGAACTCGTCCAACAGGGCATTCAATCGGTGTTGGCCGTGCCGATGATTGTCGGCGGCAAAGTAATCGGATTTATCGGACTGGATTCGGTCAGCGAAGTAAAAATGTGGGTCGAGGACACCAGTTCAATGCTAAAGATCGTGGGCCATGTGTTTGCCAATGCGTTGGAAAATAAAAAAACCCGTCAGGCCCTGCAGGAGAGCGAGGAGCGCCTGAGGACGGTTTTTGAAACATTTCCGGACCCGGTTACCATTATTCAGGCTGAAGATGGACGCTGCATTGACGTTAACAGTGCTTTTACGCGCGTGACGGGCTGGTCGCCGACAGAGGTGATCGGAAAATCAGCAGCTGAATTTGATATCTGGGAGACCCCTGCCGAGCGTCAAAAACTGGTCGACGGTATTTCTGAGAAAGGCAAGGTCGATAATTTAGAAGCCAAATTCGGTCTGAAAGACGGCCGAACGATAACGGCCTTGATGTCGGCGGTTTTGATCCGGTTAAATGACCGGCCGCACATTTTGACGATTACCCGGGATATCAGTGAATTGAAATCTACCCAGCAAGAACGTGAACAACTTAAAACCCAGCTGATTCAAGCTCAAAAAATGGAAGCCATCGGTACGTTGGCCGGCGGTATTGCCCACGACTTTAATAACATACTGGGAGCCATCATCGGTTATGCGGAAATGGCCCTTTACGATACACGCCAGGACTCAATGGAGCATTACAACATCGATCAGGTGCTCAAAGCGGGTCATCGGGCCAAGGACCTGGTCAAGCAAATCCTGGCGTTCAGTCGTAAAAGTGAGCAAAACAAACAAATTATATCCTTATCGCCCATTATTAAAGAGGCTTTAAATTTGTTGCGGGCTTCGTTGCCGACCACCATCGAAATCAAGCAACATATCGAATCCAACCTGGATGCCATTTTTGCGGATCCTACCCAAATTCATCAGGTCATGATGAATCTGTGCACCAATGCCGGCCACGCAATGGCCGATACAGCAGGCATTTTAAGTGTCAGCCTGCAAAACGTTGACCTGACTGCCAAATCGGCAGCTCTGTATCCGGACCTGAGCGCCGGGCCGTATGTAAAGCTCAGCATTAGCGACAACGGTCATGGGATGGATGCCGCCACCCTGGAACGTATATTTGATCCCTATTTCACCACCAAAACCCAGGATAAAGGAACCGGTATGGGATTGGCCGTCGTACACGGCATCGTCAAGGGGCATGGCGGTAGTATACAGGTGGATAGCACACCCGGTGAAGGCAGCCGCTTTGATATCCTTTTTCCGATCATGGAAAAACAGACGGTATCTGAAACCGAAGAATTAAAGGCACTGCCAACCGGCAGAGAATGCATCCTGTTGGTCGATGATGAGGATAGTCTCATCGATCTGGGCAGAAATATGCTCATGAAGCTGGGTTATCAAGTAAAGACGTGGACGCGACCCATCGAAGCCCTTGACGCCTTTCGAGCGGATCCGCAGAGTTTTGATCTGGTTGTTTCAGACATGACAATGCCCAACATGACCGGTGACATTCTGGCCACCGAGTTGCGTCAGATCCGCACCGATATCCCCATTATTATCTGTACCGGATATAGCGAAAGAATAAATGAGCAACGCGCAGAAGAACTGGGCATCCAGGGGCTGATTATGAAGCCGTTTACCATCGGAAGACTGGCCAAAACAGTCCGCCGGGCACTGGGCTAAACGGGTTATATGTT